>NZ_KV817418.1:0-1087 GCF_001814695.1 Streptococcus sp. HMSC066E07 | reverse complement strand
TTCCCAATTGTCAAGTCAAGTGCAACAAAGTTGTTCCTCTGATTAAGTGAGTATCTTTCAAGCTGTTTGAGTTAGCTCAAACAGCTTTTTTGCGGACTGATAGCCATGGATTCGTCTAGGTCTTTCATTGATAGCCTTTGTATAGTCCTCTAAAAGTGTCGGATTTAGTTTTTTTAGTGAGGATCCTTTGGGAATGAACTCTCTTAATAATCCATTGAAATTCTCATTTGTGCCTCGTTCATAAGATGAATAGGTATGTGCAAAATAAACATCTAATCCCTCTATCTTACTCAATGATGAAAATTCGTTTCTATTATCTGTAGTTATGGACTTAATGGGATAAAGTTTCATACACTCTAAGACTGCTTGATTGACATACTCTGCTTTCTTTTCCACGAGTTTCTTTGTGACAGCATAGCGTGTTTGTCGTTCTACCAATGTTAAAATAGAAGGTTCTCCTATTGTCTTTCCACCCAGAACAGAATCGATTTCCCAATCTCCAAAACGGGAACGATTATTAATCTCTTCTGGTCTTTCTTCAATTGACTTTCCTAGATGTTTCTTGGTAGAGGGACGCTTGTTAAATTTCTTACGGATCCGCACTGCTCTTGGTAAATCAATAACCTTAATCTCTAACAAACCTTGATGGATATAGTTATAGAGCGTCTTGGTTGAAGGAACAACTGCATCTACATGTTGGAGTCTATAGGTATGAACAAAGGTATCCACGCTATGCACCCTTGGTTTCTCTAGCATCCCGATAACGGTTATGGGCAGCATCTGCATAATAGTGTTGGTAGTAGACCTTCTGCCCATTGACTTTTTTCCATTGTGTTATGGAACCACGATTAATTTCACGAGTAATAGTAGAGCGATTTCTCCCCAGTCTACGAGCAATTTCAGCAGGTTTGAGTCCTACGCTTAAATAAGCTTCAATTTCTCCTCGCTCAGCTTCAGATAAGTGCTTGTAGGATTGATTTGTGGTAGAATAATTGTAGACATGTTCATCTTCCTTTATACTGTTTTTCGCAACTCTAGTATATCAGATGAACATGTCTTCTGTGTTGCACTTCATTTTACAACAGGG
>NZ_KV817417.1:14743-57791 GCF_001814695.1 Streptococcus sp. HMSC066E07 | reverse complement strand
AAGGATAACATGAAGGAGAACCCTTTGGTTTTCTTCTATCTATTTTTTATCTTAGTGCATCTCTTTTGGGTCTCGTGAGCAACATTCCTGTCACTTCAGAGGTTTTCTGAAACTGTTCAGCGAAAAAAATTGAAAAAGAGAGAACGAAATTCGTTCTCTCAATCTATGTTCATTTCTTCTTAAAAGTTATTCTATAACAAATTTACTCAAAATGCCATTGATAAACTTGCTCGATTTTTCATCTGAGAATTTTTTAGATAGCTCAATTGCTTCATTGATTGCGACTAGTTGAGGTGTATCAAACTCTGTCATCTCAAACAATCCCAAGCGAAGAATATTTTTTTCTACCAATGTAAGACGTTCCAAAGTCCAACCTTCTTTTAGGTACTGGCTAAGCTTGTCATCCAACTCGTTTTTAGACTGTTCAACACCCGTGACGAGGTTCAATAAAAAGGCTGGAATTTCCACATCAGAATCGTTTGTCATATCTTTATCATAGAGATATGCAAAACGACACGCTTCTACAATGTCTTTTTCATATTCCAAACTCATTAATGCTTGAAATGCACGTTCACGTAGTTCTCTTCTTGCTTCCAGTTGTACATCAGTCATTGAGGAAATCCTCATCGAACAAATCTTTTAAATCTGGTTTTGGTGTTTTTTCAGGCACAATACCCGCTACATGGATGTTTACTGCGGATAATTCAACTTCTGCCATATCAGAAACAGCACTTTTAACAGCTTTTTGAATAGCAACAGCTACTGCTGGAACCCCTACACCGTATTCTAAGTATAAATAAATGTCAACAGTTACTTCACCATCACTGGCAGTATGAAGATAGACGCCACGTCCTAAAGAACGTTTTGCAAGGCTGTCAGACATGCTTTTATTTGCGAAAGAGTAAACACCGTCCACTTTAGCCGTTGCAATGGCAATAATTTTTTCTAAGACACGCGGTGCGATAACGATTTCGCCTAATTGTTCAGTTGCCATAACTTGTCCTTTCTTAAGACACAAAGACATTTAAGGAGTCTGCACAATATTTGTCAGGCTCTCAGTCTGAATTTGATAGTAATTTAAGAACTTCTAGTTCTTAGCATAAATTATGCACGAGAAATGTAAGTTCCTTCTTGCGTATTGATAATCAATTTTTGTCCAACTTCGATAAAGTCCGGTACGTTCACTACCAGACCTGTTTCAAGAGTAGCTGGCTTACCAGAACCTGTTACCGTTGCTCCTTTAATAGAAGGTTGTGTATCTGTTACGACTAATTCTACAGTCGTTGGAACCGTAACACCGATAACTTCGCTTCCGTAGAATTGAATTTTCACTTCTGAATTTTCAAGAATAAATTTCAATTCTTGTTCTACATTCGCTACTGGGATTTCATATTGCTCAAATGACTCTGTATCCATGAAATAAGCTGTGTCATCCATTTGGTACAAGTATTGTGCTGGGCGCGTTTCAATAATTGCTTGTTCAAATTTTTCTTCAGGGCGGTAAGTTGTGTCAAAAGTTGAACCTGTGCGTACATCCCGTAATTTCATACGCATAACAGTATTCCCTTTACCTGGTTTATGGTGGCTTGCTTCAAGGACACGAATCAATTTGCCGTCCGTTGTTTCAAACGTCATACCAGCTTTTAGCTTACTTGCTTCAATCATTATTATTACCTCTTTTAAAATAGATTTCTCTTTATTTTATCATAAACATTGACAATTCTCAAATAACAATTAACTCTTTTGGGGAAAGGGTCAATACTTCGCAACCTGTTTCCGTAATGACAAGATCATCTTCAATACGGACGCCATATTTACCATCCAGATAGATACCTGGCTCATCTGTTAAGACCATCCCTGTTTCAATCGGCTCAGAGGACTTACCAAAGTAAGGGATTTCATGAATATCAAGACCAATCCCATGCCCAATCCCGTGCGTGAAATATTGTCCGTAACCTGCATCGTTAATCACTTTGCGCGGTACTTGATCAAACTCAATACGACTCATACCAGCTTTCGCCGCTTCAATCAGAGCTTGGTTGCTCCGTAATACAATATCGTAAATCTCACGCTCCTCATCCGTCACATGACCGACATGAATAGTTCGCGTCATATCGCTGACGTAATGCTTGTAGTAGCAACCAAAATCCATGGTCAACGTCTCACCAGTCTGGATTACCTTCTCACTGGCAACCCCATGCGGCATGGCAGAGCGGTAACCTGATGCAATAATAAAGTCAAAAGAGGCTCCTGACGCGCCAAGTTGCCGCATGCGAGCATCTAAAAAGTTCATGACTTGTAGCTCCGTTGTTTGCCCCGGCTTGATAAAATCCAAAACATCTAGAAAGGCTTGGTCAGAAATTTGACAAGCTTTTCGAATCGTATCAATTTCTTCCGCATCTTTTATCATGCGTAGATTTTCAATGAAACTGCTCATAGGTATCAGTTCATAGGCTGCAAATACGCGTTTCAGCATTTTGAAGTAGGCATAGGACACTTGATCATCAAAGCCAATTTTTTCTAATTTATCGCCCCCAATAATTTTAGCGATTTCCCCCAAAGCATCACGCGTTTCGACAATATCAAAATCTTTTACCACGCCTTTGGCAATCAAGGTATAGCGGGAATCTGTCAAAAAAATCCGTCGCGTTTTGCTAATGAAAACTGTCGCTTCTGTTCCGCTAAAACCCGTTAGATAGTAAATATTCTTCAGATTGGTTACTAAAACAGCATCACACTCTGTCTGTTTTAAGGCTACTTCAAATTTTTCAACTCTTGATAACATGAGAAAACCTCCGTAAAATGATTCAATTTATTATAGCAAAAAAATACCGAAAATAATACAATCTATATAGTTAGGATTAGATGAAATTGACATTTGAAAGCGCTAAATGTATAATTTTTGTTAAACAAGAAAGAATGAGGTAACGATATGAATAAAACAGAATTACTGTTACAAAGACTAGATGAGATTGGTCAGTCTCTAAAAGATTCGAAACAAGCACTAGCTTTGCTGGCACTTGGTTCTTGCGGAACAGAAAGAGAACGATTGGATCAGTACTCAGATTTAGACTTCTTTGTTATTGGAAAAGATGGCTACAAGCAGACCTATATCCAAGACCTAACCTGGTTAAGTAAGCTAGAACCAATTGCATTTCACTACCAAAATACAGTGGACGGACATAAAGTTCTATTTGAAGATGATGTTTTTTGTGAATTTGCTGTCTTTGAAGCTCATGAACTAGTAAACATTCCCTTTACTGAAGGCAAGATTATCTGGAAGGAGGTCGGTTTTGATGAAACAATCTGTCAGCCACAAAGACTGCCATCAAAAGAAAACAGAGACCGTGAATGGCTGTTGGGAGAAATTTCATGTAATCTATATTTAGGGCTAGGTCGCTATCAGCGAGGCGAAAAATTAGCTGCTTATGATTTCATCCAAAACAGATCCGTCAAGCTTTGGACTGAACTAATCAGTTTGGAAGCAACTTCTCAATCTAATTTTATAGATGTCTTTAATACCAACAGACGATTTGAAGAAGGTTATCCAAAGGAAGCCAAGCAATTGCCTCACTTTTTGCAAGGTTACGAACGCATTTCTGAGTCTGCTCAAGCACTCCTAGAATATCTGGATAAACACTATTCTCTTAACCCATTTATAAAAGAAAAAATTCGTAATTTATTATAAAAAAGACTCTGCCTAAAAAAGCAGAGTCTTTTAAATCTTATTTTAACTTTCCTTTTAGATACTGGCCAGTATAGCTAGCAGAGTTTGTAGCTACTTCTTCTGGTGTGCCAGTTGCAATAATAGTACCTCCACCAATACCACCTTCTGGTCCAAGGTCAATAATGTAATCGGCTGTCTTAATAACGTCCAAATTATGTTCGATGACGAGAACCGTGTTGCCATCGTCTACAAAACGTGATAGCACTTGGAGAAGTTTCGCAATATCCTCCGTGTGCAGACCTGTAGTTGGCTCATCCAATATGTAGAAAGATTTCCCTGTGGAACGTTTGTGCAACTCAGAAGCCAGCTTCATGCGCTGTGCTTCCCCACCAGAAAGGGTTGTTGCAGGTTGTCCCAAAGTCACATAACCTAGCCCAACATCTTTAATCGTTTGTAATTTGCGCTCGATTTTCGGAATATGTTTGAAGAATTCGACTGCGTCATTGACTGTCATATCCAAAACTTGTGCGATATTCTTATCCTTATAATGCACTTCCAGAGTTTCACTATTGTAGCGAGTGCCGTGACAAACTTCACAAGGAACGTAGACATCTGGTAGAAAATGCATCTCAATCTTGATAATCCCGTCTCCAGAGCAGGCTTCACAACGTCCACCCTTGACATTGAAACTAAAGCGCCCCTTTTTATAACCGCGAATTTTGGCTTCATTGGTCTTGGCAAAAAGGTCACGAATATCATCGAAAACCCCAGTATAAGTAGCAGGATTGGAGCGAGGAGTCCGTCCAATCGGGCTTTGGTCAATATCAATCAAACGATCGATATGCTCAATACCTGAAATCTTTTTAAATTTCCCTGGTTTATCTGAATTTCGATTGAGCTTTTGCGCAATCGCCTTTTTCAAAATCGAATTAACCAGAGTAGACTTTCCGGAACCAGAAACCCCCGTCACAGCAATGAATTTCCCTAAAGGGAAATGCGCTGTGATATTTTGTAAATTGTGCTCTTGCGCACCTGTGATTTCGATAAAGCGGCCGTTTCCTACGCGGCGCTCCAGAGGAACTTCAATCTTACGCTTGCCTGACAAGTATTGACCTGTAATGGATTTTTTGTTTTTCGCAACTTGTTCTGGAGTTCCTGCTGCAACAATTTCGCCACCGAAAACACCAGCTCCAGGTCCAACATCAATTAACCAATCAGCTTCACGCATGGTGTCCTCATCATGTTCAACAACAATCAGAGTATTGCCCAAATCACGCATTTTCTTGAGACTGGCAATCAAGCGATCATTATCCCGCTGATGAAGACCGATAGAAGGCTCATCTAAGATATAAAGAACACCGCTGAGATTAGAGCCGATTTGAGTCGCCAAGCGGATCCGCTGGCTCTCACCACCCGACAGCGTGCCTGCAGAACGAGATAGAGTTAGATAATTAAGTCCGACATTATTAAGAAATGTCAAGCGATCGCGGATTTCTTTGATAATCGGTGTTGCAATGGCCACTTCATTTTCAGTCAAAGTCAGATGAGAAAGTAATTCTAAATGATCTGCAATAGACAAATCAGATACTTGGCCAATATTAAGACCACCTTCACCCCCCACTTTAACAGACAAGGCTTGTGGATTCAGTCGATAACCATGGCAGCTTGCACACGTCAGCTCATTCATATAGGTTCGCATCTGGGTACGAGTGAAATCACTATTGGTCTCATGGTAGCGACGGTTTATATTGGTTACCACTCCTTCAAAAGGAATGTCGATATCTCGCACGCCACCGAATTCATTTTCATAATGAAAATGAAATTCTCGTCCTTCAGAACCAAAGAAGATTAGTTGTTGTTCATCTTCGGTCAGTTCCTCAAATGGTTTATCCATATCAATACCAAATTCCGTCATTGCCTGCTCTAGCATTTGAGGATAGTAATTTGAAGAAATAGGATTCCAAGGAGCCAAAGCGCCTTCCCGCAAGGTCTTACTACTGTCAGGAACCACCATATCCAAGTCCACTTCCAACTTCACACCCAGACCGTCACAGTCAGAGCAGGATCCAAAGGGGGCATTAAAAGAGAAAAGGCGCGGTTCGAGTTCAGGAACCGTAAAGCCACAGACTGGACACGCATAATGCTCGGAAAAGAGTAATTCCTTGTCATCCATCGTGTCAATCACCACATAACCGTCTGCAATTCTTAAGGCTGCTTCAATCGAATCAAATAACCGACTGCGTACACCGTCCTTAATAACAATCCGGTCTACCACTACTTCGATATCGTGCTTTTTTGTTTTAGAAAGCTCTGGAACTTCTGTGACATCATAAATATCTCCGTCCACGCGCATACGTACGTATCCGTCTTTTTGAATTTTCTCAAAAATTGTCTTGTGTTGCCCTTTTTTCTTGCGAACAATGGGCGCTAGAATTTGCAACCGCTGACGTTCGGGTAATTCCAAAACTTGATTGACGATTTGTTCTACAGAAGAAGCTTTAATGGCTCCATGCCCATTGATACAATATGGAGTTCCCACACGCGCATAGAGCAAACGGAGGTAATCATTGATTTCTGTAGCTGTTCCGACTGTTGACCGCGGATTCTTGCTGGTCGTTTTTTGATCAATAGAAATGGCTGGACTAAGTCCGTCAATTGAGTCCACGTCTGGTTTTTCCATATTGCCCAAAAATTGGCGGGCATAGGCAGACAAACTTTCTACATAGCGACGTTGCCCCTCTGCATAGAGAGTGTCAAAAGCTAAGCTAGATTTGCCTGAACCAGACAAACCAGTCACGACAACCAACTTGTCTCGCGGAATTGTGACATCAATATTTTTTAAATTATGAGCTCGTGCTCCATGAATGATAATTTTATCCTGCATTCTTACCACACTTTATTTTAAACTTCTTTTTATTATAACAAAATTTTCTACAATCTTTTACCCAAAAACTCGGAATTTTATAGTATAATAGTACGGTGTGCAAATAACTGAAGGAGGAAAACATGAAACAAGTCTTTCTATCAACAACAACTGAACTTAAAGAAATTGATACGCTTGAGTCGGGGACTTGGATCAATTTAGTCAACCCTTCTCAAAGTGAGTCTACTGAAATTGCCAACGCCTTTGACATTGATATTACGGACTTACGAGCACCCCTTGACGCAGAGGAAATGTCTCGTGTTACCATCGAAGATGAATATACCTTGATTATTGTGGATGTTCCAATTACAGAGGAGCGAAATAATCAGACTTACTATGTAACCATCCCTCTAGGGATTATTATTACCGAAGAGGCGATTATTACCACCTGTTTGGAAAAACTCCCTTTATTGGATATTTTTATCAATCGACGACTGCGTAATTTCTATACTTTCATGCGTTCTCGCTTTATTTTCCAAATTCTTTATCGAAACGCCGAGCTGTATTTGACAGCGCTGCGCTCCATTGACCGCAAGAGTGAGCAGATTGAAAGTCAACTGCACAAGTCCACTCGCAATGAAGAATTGATTGAACTCATGGAGCTTGAAAAAACGATTGTCTATTTCAAAGCGTCCTTAAAAACCAATGAGCGTGTGATTAAAAAATTAACTAGCGCTACAAGCAATATTAAGAAATATTTAGAAGATGAGGACTTGCTGGAAGATACACTCATCGAGACCCAGCAGGCGATTGAGATGGCAGATATTTATGGAAATATCTTGCACAGCATGACCGATACATTTGCTTCTATCATTTCAAATAATCAAAATAACATCATGAAAGCTCTGGCTTTGGTGACAATTGTCATGTCCATTCCAACCATGATTTTTTCAGCCTATGGAATGAACTTCAAAAACAATGACTTACCGCTCAACGGGGAACCGCACGCTTTTTGGATTATTATTTTTATCGCCTTTGCGATAAGTGTTTCCCTGACTGTTTACCTTATTCACAAAAAATTATTTTAATTAAAAGGAGATCTTATGACACAAGTTTCTTTGGATAAACTCAGCAAAAAGAATCAAGAATTCATCCGCATCGCAACCCATCAACTCATCAAAGATGGAAAGACAGACGAAGAAATTAAAGTTTTACTAGAAGAAATTATTCCAACCATTCTTGAAAATCAAGCAAAAGGCATCACCGCTCGCGGACTTTATGGAGCACCTACTGTTTGGGCAGCCAATTTCTCAGAAGCAAAACAAAAAGAAGCTCAAACTATCAAAGAAAATACCAACCCTTATCTCATGATTATGGATGCTTTCTTATTTGTCTTTAGTTTATTTGCTATCTTAAATAGTAGTGTTAACTTATTCTCCAAAAATCCTAGCAATTATGGTATTGTGACGATTGTACTTGGTAGCGCGGTGGGGGCACTCGTATTTTACGGAATGTATTACTTTATTTACCGCTTTTATTATTCCGACCAAGACCAAAGTCAAAAGCCACCATTCTTCAAATCGCTTCTTATCATTTCAGCTGCTACGATTTTGTGGGCTGTTGTTCTTTACGGAACAACCTTCCTGTTGCCAGCAGTTTTAAATCCAAAACTACCAAATTTATTTATCCTTGTGTTCGGTGGTGGAACGTTGGCACTGCGTTTCTATCTCAAAAAGAAATTCAATATCCGCAGTGCTTTAACCGCACCAAGACAACTTTAGTCATATTTTTATTTGAGCATCCACTTTGTTTCAACAGGTGGATGTTTTGAATAAGATCTGATAAATATTTTTAGTAACCGTCTCAAACAATTTTGAGCATAAGAAAAGCAACCTATTTAGTTGCTGATTGAGTTTTAAAAAATGAGCATGATTTTATGAAATTCATGCTCATTTTTATATTTTAGTCTTCGTTTACGAAAGGCATCAAAGCCATTACGCGAGCGCGTTTGATAGCTGTTGTTACTTTACGTTGGTTTTTAGCTGAAGTTCCTGTTACACGACGAGGAAGGATTTTCCCACGTTCTGAAACGAAACGGCTAAGAAGCTCAGTATCTTTGTAATCAACATATTCAATCTTGTTTGCTGCGATGTAATCAACTTTTTTACGGCGTTTAAATCCGCCACGACGTTGTTGAGCCATGTTCTTTCTCCTTTATATATTTATTCTGTTTGTCCATTAAAATGGTAGATCGTCATCTGAGATATCCATTGGATTGGTATTCCCAAATGGATTTTCATCACGAGAAAAGTTAGGTACTTGGTTAACAGAAGTTGAGTTCCCAAAATTGGAAGATGAATTTCCGAAGTTATTAGAAGTATAGCTACCAGAAGATTGACCTTCACGGCTGGCACGGCTTTCTAACAATTGGAAATTATCAGCTACCACTTCTGTCACATAGACACGTTGACCTTGCTGATTTTCGTAGTTACGTGTCTGAATACGACCAGTAATTCCGATGAGTGCTCCTTTTTTAGCCCAATTTGCAAGATTTTCTGCCTGCTGACGCCAAATCACAACGTTGATAAAATCTGCTTCTCTCTCGCCACTTTGATTTTTAAAGTTGCGATTGACAGCAAGAGTAAAAGTTGCGACCGCTTGATTTTGCGGAGTATAGCGAAGTTCGGCATCTCGGGTCATACGACCCACAAGTACAACGTTATTTATCATAGTAACCCTTCTTATGCGTCAAGTTTGACGATCATGTGACGAAGAATGTCAGCGTTGATTTTTGAAAGACGGTCAAATTCATTCAAAGCGACAGCATCTTCAGCTTCAACGTTCACGATGTGGTAAAGTCCTTCACGGAAATCTTGGATTTCGTATGCAAGACGACGTTTTTCCCAGTCTTTTGATTCAACAACAGTTGCACCGTTGTCAGTCAAGATAGAGTCAAAGCGTGCTACCAAAGCGTTTTTTGCTTCTTCTTCAATGTTTGGACGAATAATATAAAGAATTTCGTATTTAGCCATTGATTTTTCCTCCTTTTGGTCTAATGACCCCCAGACATTGCAAGGGGTAAGTGAGGTTTTCTCACGAATAACTATTATACTAAATATTCTGGGAAATAGCAAGAAAAATTCGATTTTTGTTTTTGTAAAAAGCACAGTTTTTTCCTATACTCCATTACCCATTCCACTTCAAAACCTTAAAAAAAGCTGATATCAGTTAGTTTTAAGCTATGCTCTATATACTGTTGTGTAAATTTTCTATCACTTTTCTAAGAAAGGAGTAAACGCATGAACTATTTAGTCATTCCTGCTTACAAACCTGACCTTCATCTTATTCATTTGTTGCAAAAGGTGAAGGAAAAGAGCTCGCTGCAAATCATCGTGGTAAATGACGGCAGTCCAGCTAACGATGATTCCATTTTTCGAGAAGCACAGAAATATGCTACTATTCTATGCCATACAACAAATCAAGGGAAAGGGCAAGCGCTGAAAACAGCTTTTTCTTATATTGATTCCTTAGGTCAATATGGGGCAGTGGTCACAGCTGATGCAGACGGTCAACACAAACTTTGGGATATTTTCCGAGTGAGCAAAAAGGCTCAAGAAAACCCTAATCGGTTGATTTTGGGAACTCGATCTTTTTCTGGCAACATTCCTTTACGTTCGGCTTTTGGAAATAAATTAACACGATTTCTGTTTAAGCAACAGACTGGTGTTTCCGTGACAGACACCCAAACAGGACTTCGCGGATTTACAACCAACATGATTCCATTTATGTTGAAGGTTGAAGGGCAGCGTTATGAATATGAAATGAATATGTTACTAGCTGCTTCCAAAGAATACCCTATCATTGAAGTTCCAATTGAGACGGTTTATATCAATGACAATCAAGCTTCTCACTTTAGACCGGTACGAGATGGGCTTATGATTTATAAAGATATGTTTAAATTTGCTCTTTCTTCAATTAGTAGTTTTTTGGTTGACTATATCGTCTATGCGCTAGCCCTTTTGGTGCTTGCTGCGGTACCAACTAGTCTCAAAATTTTACTGGCAAACGGAGTGGCTCGTGTCACGAGCTCGATTTTCAATTATTCCGCAAATAAAAAACTGGTCTTTAAAAATAAAGACAGTGTCGCCAAAACAGGGACTGGTTATTTCGGTTTAGCCTTGGGCCTGTTTATCCTTGACACCCTTTTGATTAGACTCTTTTATGCCATCTTCGGTCTCAATTTGCTGATTGTTAAAATCATTGTCGGAGCGTTGCTCTTTTGCCTATCTTGGCTCGTGCAAAAAAAATTATTTTCAAGGAAAGGACTCATACCTTATTATGAAATTATTTAAAAAATCCTATGCTTATGCTAGTCTCTTTGGTATTTTGCTAACAGGATCATTTACCTATTCAATGCTAAAAACCTTTGTCTTGTCAGAGTCTATTACAACTGTAAAATCTTCTTCAAGCTCGACAAGTACAACTGCTGCTAAAGCCGCAACAAATGCTACAACGACTGATACAAGCTATAAAGACGATAATATTTCAGTAAAGATTACTACAAAAACCGTCAGCAACACGAAAGTGTACATTGCAGATATTACGGTCAGCTCGCCTGAATATCTCAAAACCGCTCTAGCGCAAAATACTTATGGAAATAACGTGACTGCTAAGACTTCTGTCACAGCAGCCAATAACAATGCCATTCTTGCTATCAACGGAGACTACTACGGAGCTAACACGACTGGCTATGTCATCCGTAACGGTGTTGTCTATCGAAATACCGTACGAGAAGATGCTAGCAACAGTGACTTAGCAATTTATAAAGATGGGAGCTTCGGAATTGTTTACGAAAATGATGTTTCTGCTGATGACTTGGTTAAAAAAGGTGTTGTAAACCTTCTCGCTTTTGGTCCAACTTTGGTTGAAAACGGTAAGATTGCTGTTTCAAGCAATTCGGAAGTGGGGCAATCCATGTCTTCCAATCCGCGTACAGCTATTGGAATGATTAAAAAAAATCACTATATTATCGTTGTATCAGACGGTCGAACTTCAGAAAGCGCGGGACTTTCTCTCTATGAACTCGCAGAAGTTATGAAATTTTACGGGGTGAAAACAGCTTATAACCTTGACGGAGGAGGATCGTCTACTCTTTACTTCAATGGTAAGGTCATCAATAAACCAACAACAAACGGAACAATTTCAGAAAGGGCGGTGAGTGACATTGTCTACATCGGTTACTAAAGCAAGCAAGAAACGGTTCAAAAAGACAGCCGTTGTCTATGCCTTAATCACAATATTTTTCTTCATTTTTAGTCGTATTTACGAGCACTTCAGCTTTGGTGAGACTTCAGTTTATATGCATTATCTCTTTGGAGTGCCACTAATAGGAGGAGTGGTGCTTCTGATTTTCCAAAAAATGATTCCTAATCTTTCACGGCTCAGTCTCAATCTTTGGAATTCTGCGGTCGCAACCATTGCTACGGGTGTGCTCTTTCGTGGCATTGTCAACCTGTCTGGACGCTCCACCACAATGGACCTCCCCTACTGGTACGTAGGAGTAGGACTTGCTGGATTAGCCCTACTCTCCATAATCTTCACCAGAAGCGTGTGGGTGACAGAAGAATAGCTTTTACGTTACCTATCAAAAGGACTTAAACGAAGTCGAAAAACAAACTGAACAGTTTATCATTGATGCTGATTCAAATGAAATGTTAAACAAAGGAATAATAGATCTGTAAATCCGAAAAACAATTTTCCACAAATAAAAGCCTCCATAGTTATGAACGGAAGCTTTTTGAACGTGGCATTATACTAAAGATGAGTGTCAGCAAAGCTAAAAGAAACACTAGACCAGCTTCTACCAAATAAATAGAAGAAACGGTTTTGAGCTGAAAGAGATTTTGCAAGAGGCGGACGCTGACAGGAGCAAAAGCAGAACCAATATTAAACCCTGCTAAAAGGAGAGAGGTTCGCTGTTCTCCTGAACCATCCGTGACCTGATTAGCACGATTAAGAAGAAAAGGAATAAAGGTTCGAAAAGACAGGCCAGATAACAAACACATGAGCATGATAAGCCAGACTTGATGTGTAAGAGCTAGACCTAAAAGCGACAGGGCTAAAAGACTAAAAGCTAAGGGGAGCAGCCATTGTTTGAAGAAAGCTTCGACTCTTCCAAATAGAAAACCTGCTCCCATGGCACCAATTCCCATTAAAGCCAGCGCATTGCTACTATCACGCGCTGTCCCAAATCCACCTTCGGTCAAAAGAGAGGTCAATTTGACAGAAATGGACATATAGACCGTGATGAGAATGATTAAAAGAAATAGGTAAATAACAAAAGATAAATCCAGCCGAAACGACTTTTTTGCTTGTTTTGTCGTTTCCAACTCCGACGCTTCATTCTGTAAATCTGGTACAAATAAAGTGAAGAGCAGAAAAATTGGGATGACCATCAGGTAGGTCCAAAGCGTATGCCGCCACCCACCAACGACCAAATAAGCCACTAGAAAGGACGTCACAATCCCTCCCATTCCTTCAAATGCTGACTGATAACCAATCATATCTGATAATTCTTTGTCTTGATACATAGCAGATGAAAAACTGAAAAGCAAGGGATTGAAGAAGCCGACGCCAATCCCAAAGCCAATCCGAGTGGCAAAAAGAATCCAAAAATTACTAACAAAAATTGGCAATATTCCAGAAATGAATAGGAGAATCAAACCTAACTGAACGGTCAGTTTATATCCAATTTTCTTAGCCAGTCTGGGACTGAAAAGTACCGTCAGCATAGTAAAAAGAGCAGGTAGAGTCCCTAAAAGCTCAACAAATGTCGCATTCATTTCCCTATATTCTACTGTAATTTCAGGAAGAGAAGGGAGGATGACTCCTGATGAAATCACCAAAAGAGAAACAAATAAAAGAGAAATTTTTGTTATGTACTTTTTCATCTCAATGTCACATCTTCTTTCTTTAGACAGTTTGGGAGAGAGCACTTGGGTCGTTCTGCTCTATGATTGCGGACTGGTTAAGTCCTCTCCGTTGCTCACGATGACTTGCTTGTACCAGTCGAATGATTTCTTCTTGCTACGTTTAAGACTTCCCTTCCCTTCATCGTCACAATCTACATAAATGAAGCCATAGCGCTTGCTCATTTGGCCAGTACTAGCTGCTGTCAGATCAATACAGCCCCATGAAGTGTAACCCATAAGCTCTACTCCATCCACTTCAACTGCTGCTTTAAAAGCCTTGAGATGTTCACGCATATAATCAATGCGGTATTCATCATCCACATAACCATTCTCATCTGGCTGGTCCTTTGCTCCCAGACCATTTTCTACGATGAAGAGCGGTTTTTGATAACGGTCATAGAGCTGATTGAGGGAGTTGCGCAACCCCTGCGGGTCAATCTGCCAGCCCCACTCGGTTGAAGACAAATAAGGGTTCTTGATAGATTTGAAAAGATTTCCAGTCGTTGCTTCATAATCTTCTGGATGAGAACTGACTGTTCGCGAAGCATAATAAGAGAAAGAAACAAAGTCGACCGGATTTTCAGCTAACACTTTTAAATCTTTCTCCGTCATCTGAACCGAAAGTCCTTCTCGCTCAAATTTCTTTAAAGCGTAGCGCGGATAGCGACCACGAGCCTGAACATCAATGAAAAAGTACTCTCCGTGGTCACGCTGAATGGCTTCAAAATAATCTTCTGGTCGGCAAGTATAAGGATAATGGCTTCCACCTGCTAACATGCAGCCAACTTGATTTTCAGGGTCAATTTTATGTGCCAATTCCGTCACACGCGCAGAAGCCACCAATTGATGATGAGCAGCTTGATATTTGACTTCTTCGACATTCTCATCTTCCGAGAAAATCAAACCTCCTCCAACAAAAGGCTGGTGCAGGAGAATATTGATTTCATTGACTGTCAGCCAGTAGCGAACCAAGCCCTTGAAGCGAGTCATGACTGTTTCTGCATAATGCACATAGGCATCAATCATGCGTCTGTCACGCCAAGCACCATATTTTTTAATCAAAGCAACTGGCACATCAAAATGAGCTAGAGTCACTAAAGGCTCAATCTTATGTTTTTTTAATTCTTGAAAAATCTTTTCATAGAAGACCAGACCCGCCTCATTTGGTGTTTCATCGTTCCCATTTGGAAAAATTCGCGTCCAAGAAAGGGACATGCGATAAACTTTAAAACCCATCTCTGCAAAGAGCTGAATATCTTCTAGATAGTGGTGATACATATCAATAGCATTTTCAGAAGGGTAAAAATAATCTGCTTTGCGTTCCAGATTATTCAATTTTCCTGCAGCAATTGCTGCACGATCTGCTCCAATCGGCAGGAGATCGGTATTGGTTAGACCGCGACCTCCTTCTAACATTCCGCCTTCTGTTTGGTTGGCGGCTGTTGCACCGCCCCATAAAAATTCCTTTGGTAATGCCATGACTTTCTCCTTCTATACTTGTGCTTTTAAAACAATTTGCCCTGCAGCTTGACGACCTTTTTCAAGCAAGTCAATCGTCTGATAATTGGCAGTATTGGTTACGATTACTGGTATCTGTGTTCCATATCCTGCATCTTGAATCTCGTCCAGCTCAAAACTTAGTAATTTTTGCCCGCTTTTCACTCTATCTCCTTCTTTGACATAGGTTTCAAAGAAGCGACCGTTCAATTCAACCGTATTCAAACCAACATGAATCAGCAATTCAACACCTGTATCAGATAACAGTCCAATGGCATGTTTAGTCGGAAATACTGTTACCACTTTCCCATCAAAAGGAGCAAGTACTAATTCCTCGCTAGGTTCAACCGCAAAGCCTTTCCCAAGCGCTTCAGAAGCAAAGACTGGGTCTTCAACTTGGCTTAGCTCAATAATCCTTCCTCCGATTGGATTGGCAACAGTGGCATCTGCAATCGTAATCGTTTTTTCCGTTACTGCTTCTGCTGTTGTTGTCTCCTTTTCGTATTTTAAAGATAAGAAATAGGTAATAGTAGCTGTTGAAATAACCGTAATTCCCATGGCAATGATAATATTCCAGAAAAATTCCATCGTATTATTTCCGATGTAAAGCAGAACTGCTGGAAGTCCAGATGAACCTGTTGCAAAGCGGTGAACATGGGTTAATCCGGCATAGAGACCACCCAGACCACCACCAATCATGGAAGCATAGAGCGGATATTTCTTAGGCAAGCTAATCCCGTATAAGATAGGCTCTGTAATTCCCATATATCCTGTAATAGTACCAGAAGTTGCTACTTGTTTTGTTTTAGCATTCTTCGTTCTGAAAGCGACCACAGCCGATGCTGTCGCTTGAGCCATATTGGAACAAAGAGCTCCCGGTCCAAAGATAGAGTCATATCCCAACTGAGACATCTGCATAATGCCAAGGGGTGCAATCCCATTGTGTATGCCAAACATAACCATAACAGGCAAGAAGCTTCCAATCAAGACAGCTGGCGCCCAACTAGCAGACTCGGCTAGATAGTTAAAGATATTTGCTAGAAGTCCACCGAGGATAGAACCGATTGGTCCTAAGACAGAGAAGGCCAAGACACCCATCACAAGAAAGGTAAGCAAAGGAACAAAGACTAGTTCAACAGACTTTGGAATGACCCGATTTAGGAATTTTTCAAGATAAGCTTGGACAAAAATCACCAAAATAATCGGAATCACCGATGAAGAATAACTTGCTAGAGTAAAAGGAATCACTTCAAAAAAGTGAACTGCCTTCCCAGCCGTTACCAAAGCTGACCAATTAGGATGCAGCATCATCGCTGCCACACCAACTGCTAATATGGGATTGCATTTTAATTTCTGAGCCGTTGTAAAAGCTAAAATCAAAGGCAAGAAATAGAATACACCGTCCGCAAAAACATTAAACATATAATAGGTCTGCGAATCTGTAGAAATAATTTTAAAAACAACCAACAAAGCTAAAACAGCTTTAATCATACCAGCGCCAGAAAGAGCTGGAATCACAGGCTGAAAGACACCAGCCACAAAATCAATCACCTTTTGAAAAATGTTGGACTCATCTTTTGTATTTGTATCTTCACCAGTATTTGTCAAGTCTACATACTTTGCAACCTCTTCAAATACGTCCTTAACATGAGTTCCAATAACGACTTGGTGAACACCAGCATTTACCAAATACATCGTAACACCATCAAGATTTTCCAACTTTTCTTTGTTTACTTGCCCTGCATCCCGCAGTTTAAAACGCAGGCGAGTCTGGCAGTGATAAACATCGCTGATATTTTCTTTTCCACCGAGGCAGCTGATAATATCTTTTGCTAATCCTTCGTATTTCTGAGACATGTTTTTTCCTCCATCAAACATTTTTCTTGACCTTATTATAAAAAAGGAAGTAGAAAAAAAGAAGTTTTTTTGGTAAACTTGGTATGCGGTTTCATTTTCTTTAGAAAATTAGACAAAATCATGAAACAAACTGAAATAGGAGGAAGAGATGACACTATTAAAAAGTATTGCCAACTTACGAAATGACAAAGGGTCAAAGGGCGTCATCGCCTCTTATATTCTGGAGCATTTGGAGAGCATTGAGCAGCTTTCTATGGATGAGATTGCTCAGGAGACCTATGTCTCCAAGTCGTCTCTCGTTCGTTTTGCTCAGTACCTCCATTTTAAAGGCTGGAAGGACTTCATCCCTGTCCTCATCCGCGAAAAGCATTACGAAGACAGCCATTATTCCGACATTGATCACAACTTGCCTTTCACAGAGCAGGATACAATGGAGAGTATGGTACAGAAAATTGCCATTATCGAAAAGGAAAGCATTCAAGACACGGCTGATAAACTACGGACGAAAGATTTAGAAAAAGCGGTGCAGCTCCTTAAAAAATCTGCCCGCATCGTTATCTTCGGTCTCAGTCCTAACAATTACTTAGCCAGTGTCTTTCGCCGCAAAATGATGTCTATCGGCAAGACTGTTGAAATTGCGCAAGCTGGGGAATTTGGTCTAACTGCTAACAGTATGGATAAAGAAGATTTAGCGCTTATCATCTCTTACTCTGGCAATGCACCTGAAAGTGAAACTCTTCGCATTTTACCAAGCCTGCAAAAAAAGAAAGTAGCGCTTATTGGATTGACCAAAGAAACAGATAACTATGTCCGACAAACGATAGAAACCTGTTTTACTATTTGTACCCGCGAAAGCTATTTCAAGAAAATCGGTAACTTTTCTACTGAGGAATCCATTCTCTTTATCCTCAACGCTCTCTACGCAGCGTATTTTAAATCTAATTATTGGAAAAATTACAGTTATCGCTTACACATTTTGGAAGATTTAGAAAAAGAAAGAAAATGATGGTTTTGGTCATCATTTTCTTTCTTTTATTCAACTATTAAACAGTCACTCTATGCTATTTTCTCTATAAGAGATTAAGCGATAATAAGTAAGTTGCCGTTACAAGTCATAGACCGTTTTAGCCAATGGGTCAATAACTTGTCGAAGCAGAAACTGGTCGTTTTCATATTGGTAATGACAAATGGCACAGTTACTGAAATAAATATTAGGATCAGGCAAATAGCCTACTTTTAGATAAAAAGCCCACATAGCGCCACCGTGACTGACGACCAATGTTGGATTCTCAACAGCAGGCGTTTTTTTCATGACTTCTGTCAGAGAGGTCAGCATGCGTTCTCCTACTTGAGCCACGTCTTCACCCCCATAAGGCACGTATAAATCTTCAAAAGACACCGCACCAGCTCGAAACTTAGGCTGCAATCTTTCTGGCTGAGCTTCAAAAAGTCCAAAATTCCACTCTTTCACCCCCTTGAGACGGGTGTAATCTGTTCGACCAGTCACAATTTCCAAGGTATCAGAAGCCCTCTCTTGAGTGGAAGAGTAGATACCGCCAAATTCAATGCCATTTTTCTCGAAAAAAGCTCGCGCTTGCTTGGCTTGCTCTATACCTAAATCAGTCAGCGGTGAATCACACACTCCCTGCACCAAGCCCTCTTGATTGAAAAAAGTCTGTCCATGCCGCATCAAATATAAATCTTTCATTTACGCTTCCTCCCAGCCGCTAAAATCGTGACCAATCACTTCTTCTAGGTAAAATTGGTCATGTTCAAAAGTAAACTTCAAAATACCACAATTTGTCATGTGACCCAACTCATCCAGTTGCCAATTATCTTTCCAAGCACGAGCAAAATTAGCCATAGCACCACCGTGAGATACCATGAGAACAGACTTGCCTTTCGTTTCTTGCATGAGCTGTAGGATGGTTGCAGCCGTGCGCTCTCGAACTTGGTCTTGAGATTCGCCACCATAGGTCACAAAAAAATCTTCATATGGCAAAGGAGGATTGAGGTCTTCACTTTCTCCTTCAAAGGTTCCAAAATTCCATTCCTTGAGGCCTTTAACTCGCTGATAAGGAAGACTACCATTTGTAACAATTTCTAAAGTATCGCAAGCTCGCTCAGATGTTGAGCTGTAAGCCGCATCAAACGTAATTGCTGCATTTTTAAAATATTGCCCAGCCACCTGAGCCTGATACACTCCTAAGTCCGTCAAAGGGGCGTCACACCAACCTTGAATCCGATGCCGCTTATTGAATAAAGTTTGCCCGTGTCGCATCAAATAAAGTGTTTTTGTCATAAAATATTCCTCTAAAGAAGTTCTAATTTTTCAAAGGCATTGTAGAGACCGTCCTCGGCCACATCATCTGTCACCATATCCGCCATGGCTAATATTTCTGGGCCGCCATTGCCCATAGAAACCCCAATTTGACAATATTCCAACATCGGAATGTCAATCTTGGCATCTCCAAAAGCAATTGTATCTTCTTTTTTTGCCCCCAAATGCTCTAGCAGTACATCAATCGCATGTGCCTTCGTAATATCCTTAACTCCTAGATCGCCAAAGAGAGCTTCCTCTCCACGACCACCCCATGTACCAGCCTTGAGCTCTGGAAAAGCTTCCTTAGAGTCCAAGTGATCCTGATAAGAAGTGAGAATAAAGCTGATTTTATTCAGATCATCTCGGTAAAGCTCGCCACCAAAGACCATGCCGTGCATCACATCTTCAACCTCTTGATGTTCAACTTCCGCATCTGTTTTGCCTTTTTTCTTGGCATAAAGTTTCATGACCGGACGCGCTGCGTCACGAAAATGTTCACTAGCAAAGAGACCGTTGTTACTTTCTAAATAAAATTCCAATCCTCTCTCATGCAACCAGTCTACAACTCTCTTTTCCACTTCTAAAGGAATCAGCTGATGCATAATAACCTGGCCTTCATGCTCCACATAAGAAACATTCCCGCCAATCATACCGTCCAGACCAATATCCCAGATTTCCTGAGGCATTTCCGCCTTACTACGTCCCGTACAGACATAGATCAGATGCCCATTTCCCCGCGCCTGACGAATAGCCTGAATAGCAGATTCTGGAATGCGATTGTCATAATCCACCAAAGTTCCGTCTACATCTAAAAAGATAATTTTTCTGCTCATCTGTTGACCTTTCTATTCTTCTAAGGCTGCTACCCCGTTTGTTTCAATCACTTTCTGGTACCAGAAGAAGGAATCCTTGCGGGAGCGGTCATAACTTCCATTTCCTTCATCATCTGCATCCACATAGATAAATCCATAGCGCTTGCTCATCTCAGAAGTGGAAGCAGAAACCAAGTCAATACAGCCCCAAGGCGTGTAACCCATAAGCTCCACTCCGTCCTCAATCGCTTCGTACATTTGCTTAATATGCGCCTTGAGATAATCGATTCGATAGTTGTCATGAATAGCACCATCTGCTTCTATCTTATCCAACGCTCCCAGACCATTTTCCACGATGAAAAGTGGCACTTGATAGCGGTCATAGAGCTTATTGAGGGTAATGCGCAGACCCACTGGGTCAATTTGCCAACCCCAATCAGAGGCTTCTAGATAAGGATTTTTCTCTCCCATTGAGAAATTACCGGCAGTCTTTTCACCAGATACTTCCTCTTGAGCGCGTACCATAGAGGACATATAATAACTAAAGGACATGAAATCAACTGGGTATTGTGCTAGAAGCTCCAAGTCACCATCTTCTATCTGCAATTCAATACCATTTTGTTTGAAAAAGCGTTGAGCATAACTTGGGTATTTCCCTCTGACTTGTACATCCGAGAAGAAAAGTTTTTCATGATTTTTCTGAATCTCCTCCATGACATCCAAAGGATTGCAGGTAGCCGCATAAGCTTGCATACGAGCAAGCATCATACCGACTTTGAAGTCTGGGTTGATTTCTCGCGCTGCTTTGACTGCTAAACTGCTAGCTACAAACTGGTGATGTGCTGCTTGATACAAGTCTTGGAAATTTTGTTTCCCGTCTTCAAAAAACAGTCCGCCGCCAACATAGCCAGAAATGCCCATAATATTGATTTCATTAAACGTCAGCCAATATTTCACCTTATTTTTATAACGTTCAAAAACTGTCCGCACATAGCGCTCGAAAAAGCCAATAACTCGGCGATCCTTCCAGCCACCGTACTCTAATGCCAAATGAATCGGTGTCTCATAGTGTGACAACGTCACCAAAGGTTCAATGCCATATTTATTGAGTTCATCAAAAACTGCGTCATAGAAAGCCAAGCCTTCTTCATTAGGCTGGGTTTCATCTCCCTTGGGAAAAATCCGGCTCCAAGCAATAGACAGACGGAAAGTCTTGAAGCCCATTTCCGCAAAGAGGGCGATGTCTTCCTTGTAACGATGATAAAAGTCAGAGCCCCAGCGCTTAGGGTAGAGTCCTTCCTTGTCATTAAGAGCAGCTTCTACTTTTGCTTTGGTCATGGGCGCAGAGAAACCTTCTAAATTTTGACGTTCTTCAGGTCGCACTGCTTTAGCTGTACCAGATGTAGCCGGACCACGCCCACCTAAATTTCAGCCACCTTCATACTGATTGGCAGCAGTCGCACCACCCCATAAAAAGCCCTTCGGAAACCGTTTTTCTGTCATTTCATTCACCTCATTCTTTGATCACTTCTATTATACTCTTTTTTGAAACCCTTTTCTTGTAGAATAGTCAGAGATAATGATACTATTCTTTCATTATTTAATATTTCCTATCTATCAGAAAACCAAAAAGAGCGCATTTTCAGCACTCTTTCAAGGTTTCTAGCTGCAACTGCAGAACAACAAAGGTCAGAACATCCTGTTCCCAAAACAAATCAGGACATGCTTACTTATCAAAAAATGTATGCGTCGCTTGATAAATTCGATGAGCAGTATCGGAATTGTTCATCGTATATAAATGAACGCCTGCCACATCTTGAGTGACTAAGTCAACAATTTGGTCAATCGCATAAGCTAATCCTGCTGCTCTGAGCGACTCTGGATCGTGTTCATATTTATCTAGAATAGAGCAAAATTTTCGTGGTAAATAAATGTTTTCACAGGTTTTGAGCAAACGAAGAACCTGATTTCTGTTTAAAATCGGCATAATCCCTGCATGGATGGGCACTTCAATCCCTGCTAAGATACATTTATCTTGAAAATCGTAAAAGCTCTCATTATCAAAGAAAAGTTGTGTTAAAAGACTGGAACAGCCGGCATCCACCTTCTTTTTGAGATTTTGGATATCTGAGATTTGATTGGGCGAGTCCGGATGCCCTTCTGGATAGCAAGCACCAATAATTTCAAAATGCGGTGCCTGTTCCTTAATATACTCAATCAAATCCGTCGCATAGGTAAAATCTTTCTTTGGCTCCATATTTGGAAAAATATCTCCTCGAAGCGCCAATACTTTATGAACACCTACCTTATCAAGTGCTGTCAGAGTTTCTGTAACCATTTCCTTAGTCAGATAAACCGCAGGCAGGTGAGCAATGGTCGGGATGTGCAGGTCATTGTGGATAAAGTCCGCCAGACGCACCGTCGTTTCTTCAATATTGAACTTATTATTACTCGCTGTAACACTGATGAAATGAGGCACCAGATCCTGCATTTCCTTCAGGGCCACCATAATCTTTTCATTGCCTACTGCTGGATTGGGAGGAAATACTTCAAAAGAGAGAGACGGACTTGGGCTAGACATGTTTTACAATTCCTTTACTAATACTCAATGAAAATCAAAATTAGACGCGAAAGCGAGGTGAGGTTGCAGATAAAGCAAACGTAGTTTGCATCAAAAGCACTGGAGTTACATAAGAGAAAAGCTTCGCTTTCTTTATTTGCAACCTCTCACAGTCTCCCAGACAGTTTTTGACAGGAACTGCATTCCCTTTATCCGCAACTTTCAACAGTCTACTGGACTGTTGAAACTGGCAAAGTATCATATTGATTTTCGAAGAGTATAAGACAGCAAGGGCAGGGTCAGGTCCGCCCTTCTGTCAGCTCTTATTTTTTGATTAAAGTTTTTCACGCGCTGCCTTGGCTGCCTCTACCAGGCGGACCAGACTGGCCTTGGTTTCAGTAATGCCACGCGTTTTCAGACCGCAGTCAGGATTGATCCAGAGTTTGCAGTTCGGCACCTTGGTCAGGATGGCTTCGATGGTGTGGTCGATTTCCTCTTCATTTGGTACACGAGGAGAGTGGATATCGTAAACTCCAGGTCCCACTTCTGTCTGGAAGTTCTTGGCCTTGAGCTCATCCAGGATTTTCAGGTTGGAGCGGCTGGCCTCAAAAGAGATGACATCCGCATCCATGTTGTCAATGGCCGAGATGATATCGGTAAACTCTGAGTAGCACATGTGGGTATGGATCTGGGTATTCGGTGCTACGGTAGAGTGGACCAGACGGAAGGCCGGAATAGCCCAGTCCAGATAGTCTTCATACCAGTCGCTACGACGGAGCGGCAGCTTTTCACGCAGGGCAGCTTCATCGATTTGGATAATCTTAACGCCGGCAGCTTCCAGGTCCAAAACTTCATCCTTGATGGCCAGGGCAATCTGCAGGGTAGAGTCCTTGATGGAAATATCTTCCCGTGGGAAGGACCAGTTGAGGATAGTTACAGGTCCCGTCAGCATTCCCTTAACCGGCTTGTCAGTCCGGCTTTGAGCATAGCTGGACCATTTAACAGTAATCGGGTTGAGGCGGGTTACATCGCCCCAGATAATCGGCGGTTTCACCCCACGCATACCGTAGGACTGCACCCAGCCGTTCTTGGAGAAGAGGTAGCCGGACAGGTTTTGACCGAAGTATTCTACCATGTCATTACGCTCAAATTCCCCGTGAACCAGAACATCAAAACCAACTTCTTCCTGCCACTTGATCCATTCGTCAATCTGCTCAGCCAGGAACTTGTCATAGTCTTCCTGGGACAGTTCTCCCTTGCGGAAGGCCAGGCGCTTGGCCCGAACTTCCTTGGTCTGAGGGAAGGAACCGATGGTTGTCGTCGGAAGGGCCGGCAGTTTGAAGGCTTCTTTCTGAATGGCTTCGCGTTCTGCGAAGGTCGGCAGACGAGTATAGTCTGCATCTGTCAATCCAGCGATACGAGTTGCCAATTCAGCATTTTGACCGACACGCTCTGTCGCAAAGAGTTCCTTATTGGCAGCCAGGGCTTCTGCTCCGCCACCATTGCGGATGGCATCTAGGTCCCGGAGCTCATTCAACTTCTCAGCCGCAAAGGCAAAGTGCTTGAGGATGGCTTCTTCAAAGTCTTCATTGGCTGTGGTGAAAGGTACATGTAGGAGGGAGCAAGAGCTGGTCAGCACAAGCTTTTCAGCCGGAACCTGCTTCAGGACAGCTAGGCTCTTTTCATAATTATTGCACCAGATATTCTTACCGTTGACAATCCCGACATAGAGGGTCTTGTCGGCCGGGAAGCCGGACTTGACCAGCTCCAGGTTTTTCTTGCCTTCGACGAAGTCCAGACCGATAGCGTCTACCGGCAGTTCGATCAAATCAGAGTAGATATCCCGAACATCGCCGAAGTAGGTCTGAATCAGGACTTCCAGTCCCTTCTTGTCAGCCAGGATTTTCCTGTAGAGATCAAGGAAGAGGACCCTCTCTTCGGCGGACAGGTCCTTAACCAGGCTTGGCTCATCCAGCTGGATGCGCTCAGCTCCTAGGTCGGCCAATTTGGCAAAGACTTCCTGATAGGCCTTGGCCATGGCAGCCACAAACTGGGCAGCCTCTACCCCTTCTTCAAAGTCGGACAGCTGCAGAAGGGTAAAGGGACCTACCAGGACCGGACGGGTATCCAGACCCAGTTCCTTGGCTTCCTGGTATTCGTCAAAAATCTTGTGACCGGCCAGTTTGACCTCAGTGTCTTTTTCAAACTTTGGAACGATGTAATGGTAGTTGGTGTTGAACCATTTTCTCATGGGCAGGGCACGGACGTCCCCTTTTTCCCCTTGGTAGCCGCGGGCCAGGGAAAAATAACGCTCCAAATCAGACAGGTCCAAGCCCTGAACAGAGGACGGCACTACGTTAAAGAGGAAGGCAGCATCCAAAACATTATCATAGTGAGAAAAATCGTTGGACGGCACTTCAGTAATCCCGTGCTCTTTGACGATATTCCAGTGCTTGGCGCGCAGGTCCTTGGCAGCAGCCAGGAGCTCTTGAGCTGAAATTTCATTCCTAAAGTATTTTTCAGTAGTGAATTTTAATTCGCGGAATTCTCCCAAACGCGGGAAGCCAATAATCGTAGTTGACATAGTCATCCTCCAAAATTTCTTGTTGACACTATCTTAACAGAAAATCTAAGCTCTGTATAATTGGAATTTCTAGGAGTTTGCTATAGTTAAAAACTATGACAAGATTCCAAATATATATTAAACATTGATTTCATCGCGTGTTGTTTAACATTTTATGATTTGATATAGTTTAAGGCTATAGCAGCCGCATACATCAAAATTTTTGAAAATCCTTTGCTTGCTATTTTTGAAAATAGATGTTAGAATAGCAACATAATAAAAAGCAAAGAACATTTGGGGTGCTGAGGCTGAGATTATACCCATGGAACCTGATGCAGTTAATGCTGCCGCAGGGAAATGTATAAGAAAGACCAAACCGTTCTAATCATTTATGTGATTAGATTTTATTTTGTCGTGCCAAAACTCCTCATCTGCTCTGTTAGAAGGAGTTTTTTTATGTTTGAAAAATGGAGTTTACGAGATGTTATCCTCTTAGCTCTTTTGGCTATTCTTTTTGGTGGGATTTTTGTCGGTTCAGGTTTTCTTTACAACATTTTGACAGCTATTTTAGCACCAGCAGGTTTGGAGCCTTTCGCCAATGAAGTCTTGTTTGGTCTTTGGTGTATGGCAGCTCCTATGTCAGCTATGCTCATTCACAAAGCTGGTAGCGCCACGATTGGAGAAGTGCTTGCAGCCCTCGCAGAGATACTATATGGCAGCCAATTTGGCATGAGCACGTTGATTTCTGGGCTCATTCAAGGTTTTGGTAGCGAGCTTGGGTTTGCTGCGACGCGATACAAACGCTACGACTGGCTAGCTCTGACTTATAGCGCCATTGGTACGACCCTTTTGAGCTTTACCTATGAATATTTCAAAATTGGTTACTACGCTTTCAAACCCGGTTTTGTCTTAGCATTGCTTATTGTTCGCTTCTTCTCTGTATTCTTTTTCTGCGCCGTTCTAGTCAAAATTATTATGAATCTTTACGACAAGATTAACCAAGCTGCTGGTAAATAAGATGAAACTAACATTAGAGCACATTTATTTTAAAGATGTCTTTAAAGATTTAACCTTCGCCTTTGAAACAGGAAAAATGACGCTCTTGATTGGTGATACCGGTGCTGGCAAATCAACCCTTTTTCGGATTTTAACGAATTTCAACGAACTAGACTTCTCTGGAGAGGTCAAACTGGGTGATACACTATTATCTCATTTACCTATTCATGAACGAGTCACCTACCTCAGTATGATGTTTCAAAATCCAAGCCGTCAATTCACCATGCCAACTCTCTATGAGGAATTGATTTTTACCTTAGAAAATCTCCAAACACCCGCTGAACAGATTGATGAAAAAATCCAGCATGCGATTGCACTTGGCAAAGTAGAGCACCTGCTTCATCGAGACTTTCTGACCTTATCTGGTGGAGAAAAGCAACAAGTCTCTCTGGCGGTTCTGTTGGCTATGGATTCGCAGATTATTCTATTGGACGAGCCCTTTGCTTCTGTCGATCAAGAAGCACGCAAGCGCTTGATTCATTTACTATCAGATTTGACAAAAATGGGGAAAACGGTGATTCTGTGCGACCACGACCGCAGTCTCTATGCGGACTGCGTTGACCACCTTGTTGAGTTAAAAAATGGCGAACTTTTTGAACGAGATGTAGCTCTTTTAAAAAAGGAACTCCCAAGCTATCAGCTGGCATGCGAAAATACCCAGCGAAATCCTCTCTTACAATTACAGCACGTTTCCTGTCAATTTGACTCAAAAATACTTTTTGCGATTGAGGATTTTACTTTTCAGCAAGGTATTACAACACTCATCGGAGCTAACGGTGTCGGCAAGTCCACTCTCTTTCGTGCCATTTTGCAATTACAAAAATACAAAGGCAGTATGCGTTATCAGGGACAAAAACTCAAGAAAAGCAAACAATTGTACCGACATATTACTGCCGTTGTACAAGATGCTGAAAAGCAATTCATTCGGACAACACCCGCAGAGGAATTAAACCTGTCTTCTCTTTCCAGTGAAAACCAAGCAAAAGTACAAGAAGCTTTGGATTTATTTGGTTTAGCAGACAAAATGGATTCCAGCCTTTTTCACTTGAGTGGCGGGCAGAAAAAAATTATTCAATTATTATCTATCCTGACCTTGGAAACTCCTGTCATACTCATGGATGAGCCCTTTACTGGCTTAGATAAAAAAGCCTGTGATTTTTTTGCTAATTGGATTAGAGAAAAAGCCGCACAACAGAACTTTATTATCATTTCTCATCGCTTAGAACCCTTGGACGGTATTAGTGATTATTTGGTAGAGCTGACGTCCGACGGACTGACAGAAAGGAGGTCGCTATGAAAAAAGAAGAAACAAATGTCCTAGCACTCTTGCTCCTTCTCATTGTACTGACGCTAGAAATTTCCTTTATCCGCTCAACATGGCTCAACTGCGCTATTGTCGTAGGAGTACTTGCCCACCTCATTTGCCTAAAGAAATGGTGGGGTATTTTCTGGACACTGCTCTTACCTTTGCTACCAGCACTAGCAAATTACTGGGCTATTCAACTTCACGGCGATAAAAGTCAAGCAAGCGTTCTGTTTACACGTTCCTTTGCTTTAGCGGCTCTGGGAATGACCTTTTTATACGGCGTCAATCTCAATCAACTCTTGCGCTACTGGCATCAGAAGGGATTTCCAAGTCACTTTACTTACGGACTGCTCGTTGTCTTAAATGCTATTCCAATTATTCAAAAAGAAATCCAAGCCGTTCGCGAAGCTAGTCTCTTGCGAGGCAAAACCTTACATTTCTGGTCGCCAATCTTTTATATCAAAGCAATTTTTATCGCTTTTAACTGGCGTGATTCCTATGTAGAAGCTATGTATGCACACGGCTTTGATGAGACTGTCAAGCGAAGCTATTACCGACATTTAGAAACACCAAAAAGCACCACCCTTGCTTGCTTCTTGATTTTCCTCCTTATCAATCTAACCATTTTTATCCCAAAGTAGGAATTTGATACAAAAAACACTACAATCAATTTTATTTTTTAGAAGGTCTTTTTATCCATTTAAAGTAGGTCATCGTCTAATTCTATCGCAACACAAGCACCGTCTTTATGCTATAATGATATCAAGTAATCCAATTTATGATAGATTTTAATAGGTTTACTCTTACAATCGTTCCCATCTCTTTTGTTGAAAATAAAAAGGAGTCACTCATGAAAATCATTTTTTTACACGGTCTTGGACAGGATAAACACTCTTGGGATAAAGTCCGTGAACTTCTGCCACAATATGACACCGAGGCTTTAGACCTCTTTTACACAAATAACAACATCATGACAGTCTCTCAGCTAGAACAACACCTTTGTCAGGAACTTCAAGCCATTAACGAACCATTTGTTCTAGTTGGATTGTCCCTCGGTGGAACTCTTGCCTTAAAGGTGGGGCAACAATTTCCTCAGCTCCAAGCACTCGTTTTATCAGGAACTCAATATAAACTAAGCTCCAATCTACTCTATAAACTCCAGCTGGTTATCTTCTCTTGCCTACCAGACTCCCTATTCAAAAAAGAGGGGCTTCATAAAAAATCTTTTGTTGGCCTGTTAAAAGACTTGAAAAATTTAGATTTATCAAGTCAACTAAGTGCAATACAACTTCCCAGCCTCATCATCTGTGGCAGCAAAGATTGGCCTAACCTGCCTTCCTCTAAAAAATTAGCTACAGCTTTACCACAAGCAGATTTTGTGACACTTTCAGGTGGAAATCATACACTTAACACAGACCACCCTCAAGAAATGGCCGCTATGATTGAAAGATTTATCCTACAAAATTGTGAAATCTGAGGTTTTCTCAGATTTTTTAAATTTTAGAAATATTTGAGAATTGCTTGAGACTTATTTGACAAGCATTTTGTATACTAAATAGTGAAAAGAGGGAAACTCTACGATAGAAAAAATGGAGGTCACGTTATGGAAACTGTTGTAAATGTGAAACACATCAGCAAGAGATTTGGACAACAACTCGCTTTGGATGACGTCAGTCTCACCGTGAAACAAGGAGAAATTTACGGTCTGATTGGGAAAAATGGAGCTGGTAAGACAACGCTTATCAAAGTGATTACCCAGCTGATTCAGCCCAATAGCGGTACGGTCGCTCTCTTTGGCTCTTCTAATAACTCCGAATGGACGCACGCTCTCAAGCGAGTTGGTTCTGTCATTGAAGCACCCGCTGCTTACAATCACTTGACGGCCTATGAAAACTTAAACTATTGTTGCAAGATACGGCATATCCCAAATGCGGATAAGGTTATCCAAGAAACTCTCTCTTACGTGAGCTTGACCAATACTGGCAAGAAAAAATTCCGAGATTTTTCTCTTGGAATGAAACAGCGCTTGGGCATTGCTATTGCTCTTCTGTCAAAACCAGATTTGATGATTTTGGATGAACCGATTAACGGGCTTGACCCTGTCGGAATCAAAGAATTCCGCCAGTTGGTGCAACGCCTCAATGAAGAATTGAATATGACCTTCATCATTTCCAGTCATATTTTAAGTGAACTATACTTGGTCGCTACAAAATTCGGCATCATTGAAAATGGTCATCTCATCAAAGAAATTACGAAAGTAGAATTTGAAGAAGATAATGAAGATTATATCGTTTTGAAAACAAGTGACCTCGCTAAAGCAAGCAAAATCCTCCACGATCAACTAGGCTACCGTCTCAAAGTCGTGAATGCGACAGATGAAATACACATCTTCACTCACTCGCACGAAATCAACAAGATTGTTCAAACGCTAGGGGCAGAGAAGGTTACCATTAACGAAATTTACTATGCTCGCCAAGATTTAGAAAAATACTTTACAGATTTGGTAGAATAGGGAGGTTTATCATGTTTCATACTATTCAAGCAGACTTTTATCGTCTTTTTCGCTCAAAAGGTTTTTGGATTACAGAAATCCTTTTTATCACCACACTCTTATTAGGTGTTCTCTATGGTGTTGTGGGAAGTATCGGAGTTCATACAGATACAAAAGCTTTTGAAAAACTGGGTGATAACGGAGGCTGGACTGGCTTTGAGGCTATCACTAAAACCTCTGATAATCTTAGTAATACCATTATTTTTACTATTATCCTTGTTGTTTTATTGATTGGAATTGATCTCACCCAGAAATTATATAAAAATTCTATTACTAGTGGTATTTCACGGACAGAATTCTATTTGTCTAAGTTTCTTGTTCTGGCAAGTCTCATCGTACTTCAATTGATTCTAACCTATTCCTCATTTATTCCAGCTACGCTCATCAATGGCATGGGAACCGCACCCAAACATTTTCTTTCTAATTTTTTCATTACGATAGGGGTTCAATTTATTTGTACCCTAGCTTGGGTTAGCCTTGTTTCTTTCGTACTGTATGCTACCAACTCTATTATAGCTGCTATTTTCACTTATTTGATCGGTGTTTCCCTGCTAAGTCTGCCAACTGCCTTTTACCCAGATATTGACTGGTTGAAATACTTGAACATGCAATTCTATTTTGACATGGTTTCTAAACAGGATATGGTGGTCAAAACCATAACCATCGCTCTTCTCATCACACTTCTTTTTACATTTAGTGGTATACAGGTATTTAAAAGAAAAGATTTATAACAAAAGAAAACAGCTAGTCAAATGATTAGTTGTTCTTCTGTATAAAATATTCACAAACGGATAAACAATCCAAACCATTCTCCTTCAGCTTTCATAGTTAAATCACCGCCAAGAATATCTACCAATTGCTGAGTGATATAAAGTCCTAAACCAGAGGATTCTTCCGTGCTAGAGAGATTTTCAGAATAAAAGCGATTGGTTAATTTTTCCAAATGCTGAATTGGCTGACGGACTATATTTTTTACACTTAAAAGAATAGCCGCATCTTTTCGGATTAAAGATAGCTGGGCAGTTTCCTTTCCATGCTTGAGGACATTGCTTAGCATATTTTGGACAATTCGCTCCAAAATTTCTGGATCTGTCTTTATTACTAACCCCTCCTGCAAATTTACTTGCAATTCAATTCCTTGCTTTTGAAAGGCATCATAAAAAGGAAGCATTTGCTTTGCAATCAGTTTGGAAATATCTATTTGTCGAAACTGTGGTCGAACTGCACCTTCCATAAGACGGCGGTATTCCATGAGCGCTTCTAAACGATTGGAAACAACGGATAGATTGGTCGCAATTTTCAATAGCTGCTCGTTTCTTTCTTTTCCCTTTATAAGCTGTTGGGTATAGCCACTAGCAATGGTCAAGGGTGTGCGAATATCATGAGCAATATTGCTAATCGCCATATCCAAGGTTTTCTTTTCCTGACGAGCGATAAAACGTGTCTGCTCTACTTCTTGAAAGAGCTTTTCAACTTCATCTGCCAACTCAACAATCGTTTGGCTGTGGTTTTGAGGTGCCAAACGAATTTGACTACCAGTTTCTCGTTTCTCACGAATCTGCTGTGAAAAATTACGGACCGCAACATGATAACGCACGAGCAAGAACCCAAGCAGACAAATGAACATAATTAGTATAAATTCAAGCATTCTCAGTCCTCCTTAAGCCGTACACCCAGTCCCCAAATCGTTTCGATATATTCTTCCGAATCATCTACTTGTGCCAATTTCTTACGAAGATTGCTTAGATGAGTGTTGAGCGTATTATCTCCCGAAAAATATGCCTCTTCCCAAATCAACTCAAACAGTTCTTCTTTTGTGTAAATTTTCTTCGGATGATGAAGCAAGGTTTGAAATATCTGATACTCTTTCTTACCCAAACGAACCCGTTTCTCGCCATTGACCACTTCAAATGTGTCTGGTGAAAGACGGATATTTTTTATCCCTTGAATTTCCGTTGCTTGCTCTTGTGAAAGGTGGTTACGCAACTGCACGGTCACACGTGCAAAAAGCTCGTCCAGATCGAACGGTTTGACGATGTAATCATTCGCGCCGTCCAACAGATACTGACTAACCAGCGGCTTCTCACCCAAAGCCGTCAGCATGACCACTGGAATCTGACTGCTTTTGCGAATTTCTGCTAAGACTTGATCACCATTTTTTCCCGGCAACATAATATCCAGCAGCACCAAATCAATCTTCTGCTGCGCAAAAACAAGCAGTCCTTCCGTTCCAGAATAAGCTGAATAGACTCTATGTTCAGCTTGAAACAAATCTTTTAAAATTTCATGGATATCGTTATTGTCTTCTATGATTAAAATAGTAGCCATATTACATCCATTTCCAGCAAAATCTCTTATCCATAGTGTAACAAGGAAAAAGACGGAAGTCAACGGAAAGCAAAAAAGAGAGTGGGATGACGAAATCAAGTTTCTACGAAGCTACTGATTTCTGTCCCACTCTCACCGAATTCTTGAAATAAGAGAGCCGATTAAAATGATTTTAAATTCTGTCTCATACCCCAAGTGCTCTATTTCACACTTGCCCCATTAGTCGCAATGACTTCCTTATACCAGTCAAAGGATTTCTTCTTGGAGCGTTTGAGTGTGCCGTTTCCATCGTTGTCACGGTCAACATAGATGAAGCCATAACGTTTTTTCATCTCGCCAGTACCGGCTGACACTAGGTCGATACAACCCCAAGTGGTGTATCCTAGAAGTTCTACGCCGTCTACATTGATTGCATCACGCATCGCCTTGATATGGGCAGCTAAGTAGTCAATGCGGTAGTCATCTTCGACATAGCCATTTTCATCAGGCGTATCGACTGCTCCCAGACCATTTTCCACGATAAACATGGGCTTTTGATAACGATCCCAAATGACATTGAGGGTAATTCGCAAGCCCAGCGGATCAATCTGCCAGCCCCACTCAGAAGCTTCTAGGTACGGATTCTTAAGCGAGGCAAAGATATTTCCGGCAGTTTTTTCATTGACCTTTGGATCACCAGAAGCCACCCGGCTGGAATAATAAGAGAAGGAAATAAAATCCACCGTATAGGTCTTGAGCAAGTCTAGGTCTTCTTTTGTCATTTCAACCTCAATACCCAAACGCTCCCATTTCTTCTTGGCATAGTTTGGATATTCTCCTCTGGACTGGACATCGATGAAGAAATAGCTTTCCCGATCTTCCTGCAAAGCTACCCAGTAATCTGCCGGATTGGCTGTATTTGGATAATACTGACCAGCTGCCAGCATGCAGCCAACCTTATTTTCAGGGTCAATCTCATGTGCCAACTTGGTCGCAATAGCTGACGCTACCAATTCATGATGAGCTGCTTGGTATTTGACCTGCTCTTCATTTTCCCCTTCTTCAAAGTAAAGTCCTGCTCCCATAAACGGTGCATGGAGAATCATATTGATTTCATTGAAAGTCAACCAGTATTTGACTAGCCCCTTGTAGCGGGTAAAAAGAGTGCGGCAGAGACGCTCGTAAAATTCCAGCATTTTGCGGCTGCGCCAGCCTCCGTATTCCTCAATCAAGTGCATAGGACAGTCAAAGTGGGTGATGGTCACCAGAGGCTCGATGCCATACTTATGGCATTCCTTAAAGAGGTCTTCGTAAAATTTCAAGCCTGCTTCGTTGGGCTCCAGCTCATCTCCCTTTGGAAAAATCCGAGACCAGGCGATAGAGAGTCGATAAGTTTTAAAGCCCATTTCGCCAAAAAGCGCAATATCTTCTTTAAAATGATGATACATATCAATGGACTCTTTTGCCGGATAGAAATAGCCTTCCTCAAAGTCAAACATCTTTTTCTTACCAGCAATAATCGGGAAACGATCCGCACCAATCGGCACCACATCGACATTGGCAAGACCTCTACCATCAACATCATAGGCCCCTTCACATTGGTTGGCAGCTGTCGCTCCGCCCCACAAGAAACCATCTGGGAAAGTCAATTTTTCAACCATGTCTCTACTCACTTTCTTATTTTGATTGGTCATTCACCTATATTGTACCACACTTTGAAAACCTTTACTTATGAAATGATGCGAAATAGTGATACTATTCTAGTTTTTATAAATATATTTGTCATTCTTCTTCTTTCTCTATCATCTAAAATAAACTTATCTCCGCCAATGAACTCATACAACATAAGTCTTCCTGCAAAAATAAAAAAGAAAAAGCCGGTCTCTTCCATTCCTTTTAACTCAAGATAATAATAGCAATTGTCATCCCAAAGGTGATACTTGATGCATTTGCTGCTAGAGTAATATCTTGCTCTTTCTTGAAAAGACCATAATAAACCCAAAGGCTACAGTTAATCGCTAAAACGGATGAAATTCCCCTTTTGTCCAGCTAGATTATCCATGATTTGCAGGAAATAAGACACATACATCATTACAGATATAAAGGTTGCAACCATTCCAATATTTCCATTTGTTTTTCTGCCTTTTTAAAAATCTTTTTTCTTTTTAATTCAACATTTTATAACGTTTTTACTAATTGTTCAAGATTTTTCAAGTTTTGTTAGAAAGATGTAAACTATCACGATCTTATGATGGCAACAAAAAAGACTAGATTTCTCCAGACTCTTTATATGGCTCATTCTAACAAGTACTCCTCTTACATACTCCCAAACCGAAAACTTAATTTCTTCATAATTTTCTTTTGTAAATTAATTTTATAATACTCCAGATATTTATTTGTATAACTTCGAGAATCTATAGACATACCTATACGCAAACAAATATTTTCTAAAGTTTTTATAGACAATTTTTCATAATGATACCTACTATCAAGTAAGAGTAACATCTCCCCTCTAACAGATTCAGAAGTGATAACTTTATTGTTCACCGATACTAAATCAAGAAGCAAATATGTCTGTTTAGAAGATAAATAATTATTTTTTCTATAATATCTTACAAAATGATGATATATCTTCAATAAACGCTTAATCCTATCAGTAGAGTTAATAAATATATAGGAATAACTTAATCCAAATTTTACAATTTGATTATTTTGACTTTTAGATGAAACCCCTTGAATAAGATTCCTTAATCGATAGTATAAAATCCAAAAAGATTCTGGTTGTTGATAGCTATTTTCAAATCTTTTAAAAGATCGGATTAATTTATTCAAAACTTTTGAATTGAACTTTTCTTCTGAAACGTCTATAGCAAGATAATCTTTTGTCTTTACTTTTCCACTTAAGTCAGTATACTGTACTTGATATTTAGAAAATTCATAGCCTAGATATGTTAATCTAAAATTAGTCAAGTCACTTTTTCGAACAATAGTTTTATCACTATTAAGTTCTAAATGATAATCTTTCAATTCATTCTCAACAAAAGAAATTACACTTTGCTCATCAACTGATTCATTAACAATCAGTAATATGTCATCAACGTATCGCACATATAACAATGGTTTCCAGCTCAATTGTACTGTTGAATCAAACTCTTCTAAATATAATTCCGATAAAGAATTAGAAAAAGAAAGTCCTAGAGGCACTCCCTTATACTCATCTGAGAATATAAAAGATTTTATTGTATCTATACTCGAATCATTTAGTATTGAAGATTTAACAATCTTACTATATAAAATATGTTTATTAATAGATGGGAAAAAGTTTTTTATATCCATCTTTATCATTTTGAATTTCAATGGTGTAAAAATTAATTCTTTTCGATTAAGATATATCTCACCTTGTGATAAAAACTGTATAACAGTTCTTATTATCGCATTCCTATTTGGTATTTTTATACTATATTTATTAATTATTTCCTGATTGATTTTTTGTAATTCTTTATGAACAGCTTCATCCTTCGCAGAATACACAATTCTACCATTACTTTTATGTTTTAAAATTTTAGACTTTAGATCCATACCTTACCCTTTTTAAAGTAGGCAACACAGGTGCAAACCTGTGTTTTACAGTAATAAAACAGATATTCACATTAAGCTGAGCATCTAGAATGCCCTACTTATAGTGTGATAAATCCCGACGGAATTATGTCTTAGACTTTTTGTGTGTAGTGGGGTATAAAATATAGCAAATGATTCTATTTTTATACCGAGACATATAAATTAATATTAAATCTCACTTCCATGCCTACTAATTCTATGTTACAATAAAATATAATAATAAGCAATACTCTATGAGGTTTATGATGAATAATTTTTTTAAGCAAACATGTTTTTTGAGAACTGAACTACTACCTCAAGAAATACCTCTTTTTTTTTCAAACTATCCAATTATTGATAATCTTAACAACATTTTAGACAAAATACCAACTATAGAATCTCAGAATAATTATACAATACCATTGAATTATCAAATCCCTAAAAACAACACTTCAGCAAGAACAATTTCTTTACTTCATCCGCTGTCTCAAATAGAAAACATGATTTACATCATGAAATATGAATTTTTGATTTTAAATCATTTAAAAAAATCTAGTTTCAACATTAGAAAAGCTATAAAATTTAATAACTTGACATTCAATGACAAAAAAAATCTACATAGTAAACGACTGAAACTGGAACAAGATTATGGTATTCAAAAGTCTGGTTCTACTATCACGAACGAAGATCTTGATAAAGTAGTAAAAAAATATTTTGCTTATTCTAAACACCACAGGCTCTTGGGCATTATATCAAATCCTAGTTTTATACGTTCAAGAAATAAGTATCGTTATTATTTAAAACTTGATATCCAAAATTTTTTTGGAAGTATCTATACTCATTCTTTAGTATGGGCAATTATTGGTGAAAAAGATTTTGGGAAAACTTTAAGTAACAATAAATTTTCTAGTACTTTTGCTTCAAGTACTGATAGATTGCTACAGAAAAGTAACAATAATGAAACAAACGGTATGTTACTTGGACCTGAAATAAATAGAATAATTTCTGATATTCTTTTAACAACTATTGATGTTGATATAAAAAATGATTTAATTCAATTTCAACACAAAAAAGATTACGAAATATTTAGATTTATTGATGATTATTTTATCTTTGCTACTTCAAAAGAGATTGTCGAGGAAATTGAAAAAACCATAAGTAAAAATTTAGCAAAGTATAATCTCACTTTAAATCACTCCAAAAAAGAAATCCATGAAACTCCTTATTATATCGGAGAACCTGCGATTGATGATACAAAGATAGCTTTAGAGATTTTAAATTCACACAGAGAAAAATTATTAGCCACGAAATTTAAAAATGTAACTGTTACTGAGAGAGAATTTGAACATATTGTTGGAAAATCGGGTTACTGGATAAATTTCTATTACGATTTTTCACGTATAACAACGGAAAATAAACAGTCGGCTACAACAAGAAAAATTGTATTATACATATTAAAAGCAATAGAGTTAGACATTGATCCTACTTCACTCAAAAAAACTAATTCGTTCTCATATATAAAAAATTTATATACTGCTTTAGAAGTTCTTACTGCTATATACTCAACTCATCTAGATTTTGATACAACTCACGCTTATATTAGAATATTGCTAAAAATAAAAAATAGTCTCAATGTATTAGAAAAAGATAGCGGCGTAAATCAAGAAGAAGTATTAAATATTGAAAATAAAATATTTGAACATATCTATAGAATATTAAAACAAAACAAGCATAATTTGAATAACTTAACCGATTTAATATTATTCTTAGAGTCTTTCAAAAAAAAATTATCTTCTCAGTTTTTGTGTGAAATTCTTGAACTTCATTCTAAAGATTATTTTACTATTTGCAGTGTTGCTCATTATATACAAGATATACAAGATAAAAAAAGAAAAAATGATTTGAATCCTAGATACAAAATTGTATTGAAGAAACTTTCTTCCAAATTAGATAGCCTAATTTCTACCCCTCCTAATTCAATGAATGGGAAATCTCCACTATTAGATGCAAACTACTTCTATTTTTTAAATGATTTTTCACATTATAAACTTATCGAAAAAAATAATAATGAGTTATACAAAAAGTTAAAAAATAAACTAGACAATCAAATTAAAGAAACTGGTAAACTAGAACCAATTTTTCTTGATATCACTAGATCATCTTATTTCAACTGGGATTTGAATAAGTATGATTTTGAACTCTTCATCATCAATAAACTACTACAACAACGTGAAAATATCTCATCTACATATTAAAAAATAGCTTGAAAATTTCAAGCTATTTTTTACAGAACTTATTTAATAGCGCGTGATTGCAGCCCTTCTTCTTCCAGGAAGAGGCGGAATGGCACCAGTTCTTGAGCTTCGTATTTTTCTTTGAATGCTTGTATTGCTTCTTCAGAGTGTTGTTTTGGATCCAATTCCAATACCTCTACTGGCAATGGACGATCTTGTGTGATACGAGCATCAATAACAACTGTTTTACCTTCTTTATTAAGTTTCACAGCTTCTGCAACAACTGCATCGATATCTTCGATACGGTCAACTGTAAATCCAACAGCTCCTTGAGCTTCAGCGATTTTCGCATAGTCAGCATTAGGGAAGTCACAACCAAACAAGTGTTTGTTTGTGTCTTCGTATTTGTCCTTGATGAAGGCATATTTACCATTTGAGAAGACAACGTTGATAACTGGAAGGTCGTATTGAACGTTTGTGATAACGTCTGGGTAGCACATGTTGAATGCACCGTCACCCATGATGTTCCATACTTGGCGATCTGGATTGTCTTTCTTAGCAGCGATACCACCAGGAAGGGCAATACCCATTGTCGCAAAGAGTGGAGATGTACGCCACATGTTCTTAGGTGTCATGTGAAGGTGACGAGTAGATGTTTGAGTAGTGTCACCTACGTCGATTGAATAGATAGCGTCTTGATCAGCATGTTTGTTGATTGCATTGTAAACTTGATACAATTGCAATTCACCCTCAGTTTTACCTTCGAGTTTGTTCATGTAATCACGCCAGTTTTGGTTATTCTTAACGTTTGCACGCCACCATGGAGTAGATTCAACTGGATTCACTTTGTCAAGGATTGCTTTCGCTGCTTGACCTGCATCACCAAGGATAGAAGCGTCTAGGGCATGACGTTTACCAAGTTTGTAAGGGTCGATATCCACTTGGATGAATTTTTCAGTATTCTTGAAGGCTTCGTAAACTTCTGCAAATGGGAAGTTTGATCCAAGGAAGAGAACTGTGTCTGCTTCAAAGACTACTTCGTTGGCTGGTTTCCAACCAACACGGTAAGCAGAACCAGTCAATCCTTCGTAGTTCCATTCAAAGGCTTCAAAGTTTTTACCAGTTGTGATGATTGGTGCTTTGATCTTACGAGACAATTCTGTGATGACATCACCAGCACCGACACCACCGAAACCAGCATAAATGACTGGGCGTTCAGCATTGTTGAGGATTTCAACAGCCTTGCCAATCTCAGTTTGGTTGAGGGTTGGCGCGATAAATTTGCGCTCGTAGGAGCCTGATCCATAGTAAGAGTCCGCATCGATTTCTTCAAAACCAAAGTTTACAGGGATTTCCACTACAGCTGGACCTTTTTTAGAAACAGCAGCACGGCAGGCTTCGTCGATGACTTTTGGCAATTGCGCTGCGTAAGCCACGCGCTTGTTGTAGACCGCAATACCATTGTACATTGGATTTTGGTTGAGCTCTTGGAAGGCATCCATATTGAGCTCATTGACTGGACGAGAGCCCAGAATCGCCAGAAATGGTGTATTGTCCATAGCTGCATCGTAAACACCGTTGATCAAGTGAGTGGCACCTGGTCCGCCTGAGCCGACAGCTACCCCGATAGAACCGCCCCATTTTGCTTGCATAACCGCAGCCAGAGCACCGGTTTCTTCGTGACGCACCTGCAGAAAGCGGATGTCTTTGTCTTCAGCCAAAGCATCCATGAGTGAGCTGAGGGTTCCAGAAGGGATACCGTAGATGGTATCCACACCCCATGTTTTCAAAACGTTGAGCATTGCTGCAGAAGCAGTGATTTTCCCTTGAGTCATCATAACTCTCCTTCAATATATGTTTTCTTGTTCAGTAAAACAATTTTCAGACAATATCATGAAAACGTTTTAATAAACTTTACTCTACCAATTTATCACGTTTTTCTGGACTTGTATAAGGATATGCTCATAGATCTTTGATAACTATTACATAACAAAATATCTAAATTTTTCAAAATTCTGCAATGTATTTTATAATAGATTTCAGAAAAGGCTTGAAATAAAGTTTATTGGGCAGAAAAATTTCAACTATATTTTCATATTGTTTGCATTTTCACAAAATTGGAATCTATTTATCCAGAGGCGTATAAATTTCAAAAGACAATCATCATGAATTTTTTAAGAAATTGTTTTTGTTATCGCATTGTCGTAAATCTTGCTGACGAGAAAATCACTTTTTATATTTGCATCGTGATTTCAAATTCCATAAAGAAACTACAGCTCTGCATTTTGGTAGAAAATGAACTAACACATCAATGCTTTAGAGGAAGAAGACATGCTACAGAATACCTTACGTTGTTAAGAAAATAGCTAGAAAGTTTATGAAACTACTACTTAATCTATCCAATTATTAGCATTTGCTTGCACTAGTTTCTTAGTAAATAGAAAAAAACGAGTCTGGCAATAAAGCCAAACTCGCTTTATAGATTGCTGAATCAGCTGATAGCAATATACCGTCTCTTTCCGCTAAAAGCAATGTAAGAAATCCATGTCGCACCATCTGCATTTAAAACCTTATCATAAGTGACCGATTGCCCGGCGTCATAATAAGCCAATTCAGGGGCTGACATTCTAGCTTCTGCTTTGATAGAGGAGCGTTTTGTAAAACGATAGACACCTTGAGCAGGGATAGCAGGTGTTTGGGGTGACGGAGTCGTTGGTTTTGACGAAGTTACTGATGAAGCGTAATCTCCACCTTCAAAGCCATAATATTCCTCTAAACTCAAACCAGAATGATAAACTTCATCAGCTTCCTTACCGATGTAACGAATATGCCATGCTTCTGGCATGTATCCTGTCGAAGCTTCTTTCCCTGGTTGGTAACGGACTACAAAACCGTAGCGATGTGCATTGTTCTTCAACCAATTACTTGCAGCAGTATCCTCTAAAAGATTGCCCGCTTTATCCGTTAAATCAAAGACAAGACCTGTTTGGTGCTCACTATAACCGGGACGTGCAGAGTAACGATCCGCAGCAGCTTGTCCATCTTTATTCACATAATTTTGATACAAAACTTTTTGATAATCATAAGTTCTGAAGCCACTATAAGCATATCCAACATTATAGCCTTTCGCAATCATATCATTTCTTAATCGAAGGAAAGCAGCTTTTGCAGTTAGATTTTCACCAGGATTGTAGTTAGCAGCCATCGGATGCTTTTTATTTGCTACTACAATTTCATCATATTTACCTTGGATAAAGTAGTAAGAGCCATTATATTGTACTTCTTTTGCACCCGTTTGAGAGCCTTCCACCTTGGTCGTTGTACCCGTTACACCTTGCAAGCTACCGTCTGACTGAATGTAATACATGTGAATGTTGTACTCGCCACGATTGTTTTTATGGCGGCGAATATCCACACTCAACTTGTAAGTGCCGTCTGTTTGCTTGGCTGCATCGTACCAGATCACATCATCTTGACCGCCTTGACTAGACCAAACAGGTAACTTCACTGTCTTTACACCCTTGGTGGAGCTGACATTTGTCACTACCACATCAAAACCTTGCAAAGTTTTATTCTCAATGTGAATCGTGCCAGTCACACTATATTTTGGCTCTTCTACCTTAGTCGTGGTACCCGTCACCCCTTGCAGGCTACCATCCGACTGAATGTAATACATGTGTATGTTATATTCACCGCGATTATTTTTATGACGGCGAATATCCACACTCAACTTGTAGGTGCCGTCTGTTTGCTTGGCTGCATCGTACCAGATGATGTCATCTTGACCGCCTTGACTAGACCAAACAGGCAGTTTCACTGTCCTCACACCCTTGGTGGAGCTGACATTCGTCACTACCACATCAAAGCCTTGCGAAGTTTTATTCTCAATGTGAATCGTACCAGTCACCTGAACAGGTTTGGGAGCTTCTTCATTTGTTAAGGTTGCAATTGGGATATAACGACGTGTACCACTGTAGCTAACATAACTAATCCATTGATGATCATCTGCGTCTAATACCTTATCATAGCGAATCCGTTCTCCTTTTGCAAAGGTAAATTCAGTCTTAGCTGCCATTGCGGGACTATTTTTGACTTCAACCTCTTTTTTAAAAGTATAAACTCCTTGAGACGGAATGATTTCTCTCGCAGAACTTGGCTCAGCTACAGTTGTCTTAGTACCGCTAACACCTCTTACTTTACCGTTTGATTCAATGTAGTAAAGATGAATATTATAGGTGCCACGTTCACCCTTGTGCTTGTCAACATTGACAGAAACTTTATATTTTCCATCACTTTGCTTAGTGGCATCATACCAAATAATATCGTCTTGACCACCCTTATCTGTCCAGATAGGAACTTTCACTCTAGAAATTCCATTGCTGTCTGACACATTTGTAATCAGGACATCAAAGCCTTGAGATGTCTTATTTTGAATGTTAATAGTACCTGTTACGCTGTATTTGGGTTCTTCCACCTTGGTCGTTGTACCCGTTACACCTTGCAAGCTGCCGTCTGACTGAACGTAATACATGTGCACATTATAGTCACCATAGTTGTTTTTATGGCGACGAATATCCACACTCAACTTATAGGTGCCGTCATTTTGCTTAGCAGCGTCGTACCAAATGATGTCATCTTGACCGCCTTGGCTGGACCAAATAGGCAACTTCACTGTCTTCACACCCTTGGTCGAGCTGACATTTGTCACCACCACATCAAAACCTTGGGAAGTCTTGTTTTCAATGTGAATCGTGCCAGTCACACTATATTTGGGTTCTTCCACCTTCGTCGTGGTACCCGTTACACCTTGCAAGCTGCCATCTGACTGAACGTAATACATGTGCACGTTGTAGTCACCATAGTTGTTTTTATGGCGACGAATAT
>NZ_KV817417.1:0-14643 GCF_001814695.1 Streptococcus sp. HMSC066E07 | reverse complement strand
AACCTTGGGAAGTCTTGTTTTCAATGTGAATCGTACCTGTCACCTTGTTTTGAGCTGGTTTTTGAGACTCTGACTGAGCTAATTTTGTCACAGCCGCATAACGACGAACACCGCTATATGAAACATAGCTAATCCATTGATAGCCATCATTTTCCAGCACTTTATCATAGTAGACACTGTCGCCCCTATTAAAGGTAAATTGTGTCGGAGCTGACAATTTAGCTTCATTCTTAACCTCTGTCGTTCTAGAGAAAGCATATCTTCCTCTAGAAGGGAGAGTTCCTGTTGAAGAAGGTGTTGGCTTTGCAGGTTGAACTAGTTCTGTTACCAACTTATTAATAGCCGCATAGCGACGAGCTCCACTATAAGAGCGGTAACTTAGCCATTGGTATCCATCTGCAATCAAAACTTGGTCGTAAAAAACGCGATCCCCCGCATTCACATAAAATTGCAATGCTGCACTTGCTTTTGGTTCATTCTTCACTTCCGTACGTTTCGTATAAGTGTAATAGCCCTGACTTGGTAAAGAAGGTACACTTTGCGCTACTTTGGATTCTGCCAGACGTGCTTCGTGCGCTGTTTGCGTTTTATCCATCAATTTCGCAACATCAATTTCTTCTTTTCCTGCTTCTTTTTCGACAGGACTCTTTTCAATTTTTGCAGTTGTTGAAGGGGTAGCTGTGTTTGTTGTTGCATCAACAGATGAATTTGTTGTTTCGTCTTCTGTCTGTGTCGCTGCATCAACAGTCGTTGGTTGAGAAGGTGTCGTCTCTGTAGCTACAGAAACAGCTTTATCCGCTGAAGAACTAGTTGGCGCAGTTGTTGTTACAGCAGTTTCTTTTTGAGTTGCTGCTGATTGAGAAGACACATCAGTTGATTCAATTGTGTTTTGAGTCTTATTTACTGTGCCAACTTGAGCCGCTTCTAGTACTGTTCCAGTCGTGGCTTGTTCATCAGCTAACACGGTTTGACCGCCCATAAAGAGGACACATCCAATCAAAACAGAAGCCGCACCGCACGAATATTTACGAATGGAAAAACGTTGTTCTTCGTGATCAAACATTCTTTTTTTCATCACTTGTCCTACTTTCTAATTTATGTTTATCATCTTAATTTCTATAAAAGGGATGTGCATTGGCATTTTCATCTTGCCCAATCAAAATATGATCTGTATTAGAGACATTTCCTGTAATAGGAGCAGCTATACCTGCAGGAATCTTTAAATTCCAAGATCATTATACAGTTTTATTTTGTAAAAATAGACATATTATAGAAACACTTGTAGTTTATTTGTAATATTTCTATTACCTGAGGAGGAAAAGTCAACAATATCCTTAGTGTTTTACATCTGAATAGGCTATGTAGTAACGCTTAGACTCTGTTCCATTAGAAACTACAAAACTATACCAATTTTCACCGTTTTCAAAAACATACTGATCCCAATCAACATTTCCTTTAGGATAAGTATAGGCAACTTCGCTTGATTTATCTGGTGAAGCATAAACTGGCGTGTCTTGGTACAGTTCAAGAGTTCCAGAGGTCACTTGAGTACCTCCTCCTTGAGATTGAACAATTGAAGGAGTCGAAGATTGCTGGCTACTTGCACTATTTTGGCTATTTGAATTACTAATCTCTGATGATTGAGCATTTGTAACCGAATTGTCTTGCTCTTTATCAGTTGTTTTATTATCATTAGTAGACATTTTGTTATTTTGAGAAGCTTTTGTCTTTTTAGAGCTACTACTTTTTGTTGTTTTCGTTGTTTTTACTGAATGTCCATTTGTCCCACTTTTGACTTCATTTTTATGACAAGCACCAAGTAAAAGCAAGGAGCATAACATGGTTACACTTGCCAATTTATATGATTTTTTCATTGTATTTCCTTTCTTTTTCAGGAATCTTTAAATTCCAAAGTCATTATATAACTTTGTTTTGTAAAAATCAACACATTTTAGAAATATTTGTAATTTTTTTGTAACATTTTCTTTATTCTCATATTCCTGATAGAAACAAAAAATTTTTGATAACATTCTTCATATTTTTAACAGAATTAAATCTCCTTTCTAGGTACACATTATATACCTTTGAATAAACTATTTCAATAGATTTTTATAAAAATAGTCATTTTTTTTTATAATTATAACTATAATTATCTTCTGCGCTTGGATATATTCCCTTAGTTTTAAGGTAGCAGTTTCAAAAATAAAACACGAATAAAATTATCCCCATAATTAACTGGACATAAGATTATTCGTGTTTTTCTACAATTTATCTTTAACTTACACTTTTTGAAAATTATCACGAAGATACTTTTCAAGCGTCAATGCCATTTTTTCATTGCCGCTTAGTTTATATAATACTTGCGAAAGCGTAAAATATTGTTTTACAATACTTTGACTAGAAAAATCCTCGCTAATATTTGCTAATATACAGTATAAATCTGCTAATAAATAACTACAACTGTATTCATTACATTTTTCAATAACATCAAGCGTTTCCTCTATTCCCTTTTCAATCTGAGAGCTTTTCCAAAGATAGCGACAAAAATTATATCTAATTTTAATATAAATTTTCAACTCTATTATATGAGTAAAGTCAATACTTTGAAATTTAGGTAGTACTGCTTGATAACATTTTTCAAATTCATCATTATTTTTTTCTTCTAAAAAGAAATTAAGCAAGGTATTAGAGATACGAAGGTACATTAACTCATCTTTATTTAATCGCACAAGCATTTGTTCTAATTTTTTAATAGCCTCTTCTCTTTTATTATCACAATGAAATGAAACAATTGCCCCTATCCATTCAAGATAATTTTGGTCTGATAATGGCAATCTATGTTGTTTATCAACTTCTAAACTGTATAAATATTTTAATGAATCATACTCACGCTTTACTAGAAAGGATTCTACCAGCTCTTTGAATTGTACCAACTTAGATGTCTCACCAAGTACACTATCATCAAAAAAATAGTTCATTGTTACATTCATTTTTTTTGATAATGAATATAAAAGATCCGAACCAGGCATATACTTGCCTTTTTCCATTCTACTAATCTGACCTTGCTCACATACCCCTTCTGCTAATTCTTTTTGAGATAACCCTAATTCCAATCGCTTACTTTTTAATCTTGTAGCTAATAATGTACTCATACTATTCCTTCAACATTTTATAATTATTTTTCATTATATCATATGAGTTAAAGTATATAACATTAAATTTTTATGACAATAATAATTTTTGGGTATTATATCTATTGAAACGAGTTCAAAATTGCCAATCTATAGTTGACTCAAAGATTACAACTGTTCTGCTATTCGCTCTGCCAACACTTGGTATCCCGCAACGGTCAAATGCAATCCGTCGGTGGTAAATGCTTCTTTTAATTGTCCTGTTTCGTCTAGCAGGTTGTCATAGACATTCACAAAGGTCACACTCATATAAGCAGAAGCTAACTCTTGATAGACATGGTTGAGACTTTGAATTTTTCGATTGCTTCTTCGATGAACGCGCTTTTTGTAAGTAGCAGTTTCATTTACTGGTAGGACAGATAAAAGACAAACTTCTGCAAGAGGATAATTCCTAGTAATCGTTTGGATGATATTTTCCACATTTTTTACTGTTTCTTGCTGCGGGATTTCCTTGCCAATATCATTGGTGCCGATGAGGAGAAAGACCTTATCAACTGCCTGCCCAAATAAAAGAGATTCTAAATGCTCTAGCAACAAATCGGATCGATAACCTCGAATTCCACGGTTTATTAGTGTTTTTGACGTTTTAAATAACTCATGTAAGGGAAAATACTCTACGATAGAATCTCCCAGAAAAAGTACATCGGGGTCTTTGACGGATATACGATTCAAATCGTGGTATTTTTTTCTGATTTGCTTTTGCTCATTCAAAAGCCATTCGTCTAATAATTGGACAGCCATAGACTCTCTCCTTTGCTCAAATAGTTCTCTAATACTGTCAGGACGCCCGCCTCTGTATTTGCTGGTGCAAGGTGATTGGCAACTGCCTTGGTTTTAGGATCCGCATTCTCCATAGCATAGGAAACCCCAGCTAATTGCAGCATTTCAATGTCATTTTCACTATCTCCAAAGGCCATGATTTCCTGCTCTTGAATTTCCCATTTTTGCATCAATTGCTCTACCCCCCAAGCTTTATGGATTCCTTTTTGCAAAATGTCAATCGCTCCATAGCCGCTTGTGACTGCATTTAATGTGTCTGCAAAATCCTGATTGAGCTGTCGAGTAGCCTGAACTGCTGCTTGCTCGTTTACCACCATACTCATTTTCAGAACTTGTGGAAAATCGTCTGGACGTAATGTTTCGACAAAGTTTATCTTTTGATAAAATTCTTGCGCCATTTCTGCTGTCATGACTTTTTCAATCATAGGAAAAGTTGTCCCCGTTTTGACAAAGGCACCATTTTCAGCTGTGACAACGAGGTGCACATCACGTTCTCTTCCTTCAAAGTAAGACAAAACTTGTGCAACTAAGTCTTGAGACCAACATGTGCCCAGCAGTATCTCGTTTTTATCAAAAATCCTCGCACCATTTGCGGCAATCAGGGTCACGCGCTCCAGCAAATCCCCAAATAGCAAGCGCATTCGGTGAATTTCATTGCCCGTTGCCACTACAAACCGAATCTCCCGCTTATCCAGCTCATCCAATATATTTTTCAACCGACCTCGATCGAATTCCCCTTTTTCATCTAAGAGCGTTCCGTCCATATCGGTCACAACCATCTTAATTGTCATGTTATCACCTTTAACAATCATTCATTTCAAATTCAAATCCCATCGTTCATTTATTTCATAATGTATAACTATCCTTTTGCCATTTCTGTAATTCCGCTTGGATAATGTAAAACATTATTGGCTACATTTACATCTTATTTCAAAAGGATTATATTACGTCTAAACATATCCCAGTAAACAAAGTTTTTCTTTTATTTTACCAAAAAGAGAGTTGAAGAGGAAACAATTGTATTCAAGCAAGGATTGGTCTTTTTAGTTATAGTTTAAAACTATATTCTTTTCTCTAAATTAACTATTTTTCAAAAGTGCTCAGCTTTTGTACAATAAAAAGCAAGAAATCTAGAAAGAGACATGTATATGACACAATCAAAATTCCAACTAGTTGGATCTCTTCTTCGTCCAGCTGATCTGCTTAATTATAAAAATAAAATTGAACATCGTGATGACATTCAGTATCCTTTTTATGATAGTTTTCCGGGTTATCGTGAAACAGAAACAGCAGAGATTAAAAAGGTCATTGCTGATGAAAAGGCAAATGGTATTGATATTTTGACAGATGGTGAATATTCTAAGTCCATGTGGCATTTAGATTTTATTTGGGGACTTAAAGGTATTGAACGTTACATTGCAGACCACGGCTACACTTTTAAAGACCATGATGGCGGACAGTACGAAACACGTAAAGACATCGGTATTCGCATTAGACAGCCACTTTCAGGTAAAAATCATCATTTCTTAGATAGTTACAAACTGCTCAAGGAAGAAGCTGGTGATACGCAAACAAAATTAACGATTTGGGGACCTGCGCATGCTTATACTGAACTGGCTATCTTTGATAAACTTGCTGGTGAAGGGCAAGTTTACAAAACCAACGACGAATTAAAAGCTGGTCTTATCAAGGCCTACAAGGAATTCTTGACAGAATACAAGGAAGCTGGCGGGGCAATCATCCAGTTTGATGATTGCCTTTGGGAACTTTTTGATGAATCAAATCCTGCTTCGTTTTTTGCTGATGGCAATGCTGCGCTGGCTGATTTAGCTGATGAATTCATTGCGATCAATAACGAGGTAGCTGATTACGGTCATCAATTAAGACTCAAAGTTTGGACACATAACTGTCGCGGAAATTATGAAAGCCGTTCTGCCTCAGGCGGAACTTATGAAGCGATTGCGGAAAAATTCTTGCGTGAGCAACACTATGACCGCTTCTTCTTAGAATGGGACAGTGACGTCTCAGGTGATTTGAAAGCCCTCGCTTCTCTTAAAGATAAAGATGCTGAAGTTGTTCTTGGACTTCTTTCTAGTAAGACAACTGATCTAGATGATGAAGAACGTGTACTTCGTTTATTAGAACAAGCCAGCACTATCCTTCCTAAGGATCGTCTCCTGCTGTCACATCAATGCGGTTTTGCTTCCTGCGATTCAGGCAATGAACTAGCTATTCCACAACAATGGGCCAAAATCAAACAAGGTCAAGAAATCGCTAAAAAGTTTTGGGATTAAGTTGTACGTGACGACATCTTATGACTGTTTAGTGAATCCTTATAAAAAGCGAGACAAACTTCTTTTTGAGGTTTGTCTTTTTTGACCTTTGGCAATAAATACGACTGAAAAAGAGTAAAGTCAAAATGATTTCTCTATTTGGCAAATTTTTAAGGTAAAAACAACAGAGAGTGGCACTTGGACATTTTCCTCCTGATATCTATGTTACAACTTTCAGTTCATTTGTTTAACACAAAAAAGGAGGTTGAAACAAAAATTCCCAGCCTCATGTATTTTATCGTTTAGCTTGCAAAACGCAGTGGTTAGTTGGATAACCCTATCCCTGACCGTACCGGCGATAGTGGCTATCCCAACCATCTGTGCGGAGGTGGGAGTAAAACAGTCCACTGGACTGTTTTAGGTCAGCAAGTAGAAACTAGGACTTGCTGAAAAATCACATTCTTCAAATGATTGATGTCTGTCCCACTCTCTATTTATAAGGAGCAAATTTATCAAATTACACTGTCAATTCAATCTGATTGCCTTCTAAACCCAGAATGCAGCTTTCATAGTAGCCATCACCCGTCAGACGTGGATCGCTTAAAAGTTGATAACCGTCTGCTTGGAGTCTAGCTGTCAATTCATCTACCTTTTCTCTGCTTCCTAGACTGAAAGCCAAATGATGGTAGCCCAAAAAGAGAAGTTCTTGGTTGTTCTCCACTAAACCTTCCTTTCGGGTCATGATTTCCAATCTTGCTCCTTCGTCAAAGCTGAGGAAGTAAGACTGAAAACCTGTTTTCTGATTATAGTAGAGCTGATTACTTTTTGCTTCAAAATATGTTTCAAAGAAGCATTTCGCCCCTTCTAAATCTCGAACATAAAGGGCTGCATGCTCAATCTTCATAGAGTTTTTCTCCGTTCGTTGCAATGACTTCTTTGTACCAGTCAAATGATTTCTTCTTGTAGCGAGCCAAAGTCCCTGTTCCATCGTCGCTTCGGTCAACATAGATAAATCCGTAACGCTTGCTCATCTGAGCTGTTGAAGCAGACACGAGGTCAATACAGCCCCAAGTGGTATAGCCCCAGAGCTCAACACCATCTTCAATCGCTTCGCCGACCTGTTGCAAATGTTGTTTAAGATAATCAATACGATAATCATCTTCAACAGTTGGACCATTAGGACCATCTACCAAGACATCTTTAGCACCGAGACCATTTTCTACGATAAAGAGTGGCAACTGGTAGCGGTCATAGAAAGCATTGAGAACTAGACGCAGACCAATTGGGTCAACTTGCCAACCCCATTCAGAACTTGCCAGATAAGGGTTTTGCAGACCACCTAGAACATTTCCACGACCAGAAGAATAACTTTCTGGGTCATGAGCTTGAACCACACTCATATAATAAGAGAAGGAGATGAAGTCCACGGTATGTTCTGCCATCAATTCCTTATCACCCGGCGCAAATTGAATCTCAATTCCATTTTCCTTGAAGAAACGGTTCATATATGCTGGGTATTTACCACGCGCATGAATATCTGAAAAGAGATAGTTTTGATTTTCAAACTCACGGGCAGCCAGTACATCCTCTGGTTTTGGCGTCATCGGATAAGCCGGCATGGCTAGTACCATACAACCAATCTTAAAGTCTGGATTGATTTCATGCCCAATCTTCGTTGCAAGAGCTGATGCCACTAGTTCGTGATGAACTGCTTGATAAAGGTCTTGCTTGGACAATTCTTCTACTGGTGTTGCAATCCCTCCACTCATAAATGGCGCATGAAGAACGGAGTTGATTTCATTAAAGGTCAACCAATAGTTCACCTTGTCTTTGTAGCGAGTAAAGACGGTACGAACATAGCGCTCATAAAAGCCAATCAAATCACGATTTGTCCAACCATTGTACTTGCGTGCCAAGTATAGCGGTGTTTCATAGTGCGACAAAGTCACTAAAGGCTCAATGCCATATTTTGCCAATTCATCAAAGAGGTCATCATAAAACTTTAGACCTGCTTCATTTGGCTCCGTTTCATCACCATTTGGGAAAATCCGTGACCAAGCAATGGAAGTACGATAGACCTTGAAGCCCATTTCTGCAAAAAGGGCAATGTCTTCTTTGTAACGATGATAAAAGTCAATCCCTTCTAATTTGAGATTGTCTAGTGTTGGCTCATCTGTAATCAAAGGATTGAGATCACCTGCTTTAGCTGGCATGCCGCCTTTTGGTGTTACATCTTAAACCGAAAGACCTTTCCCGTCCACATTGTAAGCTCCTTCGTATTGATTGGCAGCTGTTGCACCGCCCCAAAGAAAATCTGCTGGAAATTTACTCATGACTTTTACCTCTTTTATTTTTCACTTAATTATATTATAATCTTAGACAAGAGTATTTTCTAACACAATTCTCTTATAAATTGGTATTATTCTACGAAAGAGGCAACACTTATGGATCTGGGAACATTACACAAAGATATCGTTTACAAAAATCAAGGCACTCCTTATTCTCTCACACGAACTATTACAAAAAACGGTCAGCCGGACATTCTCTTTCATTGGCATACGGATGTTGAGCTAGTTTATGTTCATGAGGGAACTGCGCAGTTTCACATTGATTATGATTACTTTAATAGTGAAGCAGGTGATATTATCCTGATTCGTCCCAATGCTCTTCACTCCATTCACCCGATTGAAAATCAACGCCACTATATGGATGCGATTAACTTTCATTTGGACTTAATGGGCTATTCTGCGATGGATCAAGCTAGTATTGAATATTTGCAGCCACTTTATAATGGTCAGCTGGATTTTGTTCGTGTCATCAAGCCCAATCAGCCAGCCTATGCAGACATTCGGCAGTGTTTACTTGATGCCATGAAAACAGGCTATTATCGTACAGAGTATTTTGAATTTCAGCTCAAAGCCCAGCTCAACCAACTCTTTTTTCTCTTATTTGAAAATGGCTATGTGATTTCAAAAGAGCAATCCTTAGAAGGCTATCGCAAGGAAGAAAAAATCCGTACCATCATTGACTATATCGGTAGTCATTATCAAGAGGAACTCACGATTGATCAGCTTGCTCAAATTTGTGGTTACAGCGATACCCATTTCATGAATTTCTTTAAGAAACATCTTGGGGTATCTTGCATGGAATACGTGATTCAATTTCGCTTGCGAAAAGCGGCTGAACTCTTGCAACACTCTACCTTACCCGTCCTAGAAATTGCTACACAGTCTGGCTTTAACAATCTCTCTAACTTCAATCGTCAGTTTAAAAAGTATTACCAAATAACTCCTAGTCAATATCGGAAAAAATAACAAGGAGACATTCAATGAAAGATACTATCTGGTTGTTTCCGCTGCTATTCATTTTTCATGATTTGGAAGAAATCATTGGCTTCATGCCGTGGATAGAGCGAAATGAAAAACTGCTGGCAAAAAAAGCCGTCTTCATTCTAAATACCCACAAAGGCTTATCCACAGAAGGTTTCGCGCTAGCTGTGGCAGAGGAATTTGTCGTGGTGCTCCTCGTCTCGTTCTTTGCTCTTATTTGCCACACTCGCCTACTTTACCTCATCTGGCTGGGCGGATTTGTCGCTTTCGCTCTTCATCTGGTGGTTCATATCCTGCAAGCTATCTGGCTTAGACGCTATATCCCAGCTCTTGCGACCTCTATCCTGTGCTTACCAGTTAGCAGTATCATCATTTGGAAAGCAAGCACTTTACTTCATGTCAACACAGTTGAACTCCTCTTTTTCAGTCTCATTGGTATTCTCATTCTCATCAGTAATCTCTTTTTTGCACTCTGGTTAGGGAGGCAGTTTTCTGGGTGGCTGAATAAGATTTTTTACAACTCGGAAAAAATTGAAAAACTTTAACATAAATGGTACACTAAAAATGTAAACGAATTCACAAAAATTAGAAATACGGCATTATAGTTTTGAGAAATAAGGGGGGAAGAATTATGAAAAAAGTCATATACTCGTCAATTGTTTTCTTATTAGCCTTCATTGTGATTACTGCGTGTGTTCATGGAAACACAGCACCAGCAAAACCATCAGATACTGTTAAAGCCAAGCAAACACAACGTTCTCATTTTTCTGCCTCTCAACAAAATTCTTCTAGTTCAAGCCAGACAAGTTCTTCTCAAACCTCAACTGCTGGAGAAAACAATTCTTCAGCTACTAATAAAACAGTCCCCTCTGAATCTATAGATAGTACCGACCCAAAAAGTCATGTAGGAGGGGAAAAGGTTCAACTAAATATCTCTACAATTGTCCAACGACGGTGGAATTACTGCGCACCAGCAACCGTATCTATGATACTGGCAAGTCAAGGTCTTCAGGTTGACCAAGCCCAGCTAGCCAATGAAATGGGAACAGATGAAACTTTTGGAACTCATAATAGCAATGCTATAAAAGTTTTAAATCGCCATTTGTTTGGCTACGATGTACCATCAGGAAATCAAGCAGGATATCGTTTAGCAACTGTAACCAATCCTAATTCTGATTCAGAAGATATGAGATTATTCAAAAAACGCCTGATTCAAAATATCAATGGCGGCTATCCAATGTACTACACTTTCAATAATAGCAAAATATATCCCGGCAAAAGTGGAGAGCATAATGTTATCGGTGTAGGATATGTCTTAACAGAAGATGGTTCAGATGTTGCTTATGTCTATTATTTAGATCCATCTTATTTAGTCCAAGATTCTGTTTATGGAGGGTTAAAAATTGTGAGTCCAGAAGAATTGCTAAATGCAATGGTAAGTTGTACTGAACCAAATTATGCATGGTAAAAATCCTCTATACTATTGAATTTTACCAAAAACAAAAAGCCAGAAATTCTCAACGCAAGAATCTCTGGTCTTTTTTCTAAAGGAATAAACTTATTCGTTCCATTTCAAATTGACATGCTCATTCATTTCCTGATAAGCTGTGTCAATTCGTTCTTTGGTGGCTTGGTCTAATTGATTACGGTATTTTCCACCTTCAATGAAATCTTCTAAAATATAGGTCTGGTAGGTGTAGAGAGGATAGCCTTCCGGTGAATACGTCCCTTTCGCCACACGACTCACCCAACTCGGATGTGCCTGTACATCCTTGATAATCGTCCCTTTCTTTGATTTTTCAACCGTCACGTCCATGAGCACGCCGCGTTCTGTCCATTTCTTATTTTCCACACCGTCCATTGTCTCGATTCGCTGATTGGAGATAAAATTTCCCATAGAATAGATAATGAATTTCTTTTGCCCATTTTGTTTGACGACCTCTGATGGTTCAACGACATGCGGATGCCCGCCAAAGATAATATCCGCTCCCCACTCAATCATCTTATGATAAAGAGTTTTTTGCTCCTGTGTCGGTTCCAATTGATATTCAACCCCCATCTGAGGCATGACAACGGTTATATCAGCTTCTTTTTCGGCTCGCTCAATTTCTTTTTTCATCTTTTCTTCATTTAAATCCGACAAATGATGATTATAGTCTGCCTGAGAGAGATTTCCCTCTAAGCCATTAAATCCATAAGAATAAGCTAGGAGCGCAATTTTAATCCCATTTACTTTTTTAATGACAAGTGACGATTTATCTCGATTTTCATGAGTGTAAACCCCAATTGGTGTAATGCCTTGTTTTTCAAAGGCCTCCGCTGTTGTGGTAACACCTTCCAATTGAGAATCTAAAATGTGATTGTGCGCCAAATCCACGACTTGATAACCAGCGTCTTTGATAGCGGATACCACCGACTCTGGTGCATTGAACAGTGGGTAGCCCGCCAAAGGATAATTTGGTCGAATCGTCCCTTCAAAGTCTCCTAATACCAAGTCCGCTTTTTTCAACCAAGATTTGACATATTGATAATTCTCTGTGAAATCATACGTCCCGTCTGACTGTAAGGCGCTCATATATAGAAGATCATGATATAGCAGATCTCCGTTTGCCATGATACGAGCCGTCTGTACACCATTTGAGGAAGAAGACATTTTTTTCTTTTGTACAACACCTGTTTTTGCCGACTTTCCCTTAATCGTAATGCTATCGTTTATTTTTTCAGCTACTAAAATCACACTTGCTGCTACAAACACGGCGCAAAGCAAGCCTAAAATAAACTGCCAATTAGTTGCTGACTGTATTTTCCGTTCTGATCTTTTCATCTCCTGCTCTCCTATACCTCTATTGTAGCACAAAGAAGCAGACATGACGCAGGAAATGATAAATAATAAAAAGGACGAAGCATGTTTGTAGTAGCTCTAGTTGATTTTTTCGACCAACTGTTTAGAACTCTACAAGTTTTGCTTGTCCTTTTCTTAGATTATTTACTTACTTTCAGCAAATCATCGCCTAGTTTCACATCGCCGTCAGCTAATGCTTCAACTGTCTTATAATCAGCTGTATTGGTTACAATGATTGGAGTTGTAACAGGATAACCTGCTTTCTTGATAGCATCTATATCAAAGCTTAGCAATAATTGACCCGCCTTGACCTTTGAGCCTTGAGTAACATGTGCCATAAAGCCTTCTCCTTCAAGAGCGACTGTATCCATGCCCACGTGAATCAAGATTTCAGCGCCATCATCAGTCGCTAAGCCAATCGCATGGTTGGTTGGGAAAAGCAGACGAATCACACCGTCAGCAGGAGCGACAACTTCGCCAACGCTAAGCTCAATTGCTACACCTTGACCCATTGCGCCACTTGCAAAAACAGCATCAGGCGTATCTTCGAGTGCGACCACTTTCCCGCTAAGCGGAGCTGTGATGACTTGCTCAGGAGCAATCTCTTCAACTGGCTGACTGATTTCTTCAGCAGCGACTTCTTGTGCCCCACCATAAAGAGTTGGAATCTTTGTAAATTGGGTCAATACAAATCCAAGAACAAAGCTGATTGCAATTGCTACAAGGAAGTGAATGAGTAATAGTGAGTCTTTGGGATCAATGAAAGACGGAATCGCAAAGAGTCCAATTCCACCCATTACTTGCATTTTGGCATTAAAGAAAGCGAGATAGGCCCCTTGAACTGCACCAGCAATACAAGTCATAATAAATGGTGTTCGCATTGGCAAGGTAATCCCGTAAATAGCTGGTTCTGTTACCCCAAACAGAGCAGAGATAAAAGCTGGAATAGCCAACTGTTTGACTTTTTCTTCTTTTGTACGCAAGAAGATATTGAGCAATGCTCCTGCTTGCGCAAAGCAAATAGCAATAGAAGCTACAAGAATGACACCTGGTCCTTTTTGTAATTCCAAAATTGCAAGCGGCACCAATCCCCAGTGGAGACCGAACATAACCAACACTTGCCACAAAGCACCCAGAATAATTCCATAAATAATTGAGCTGAAGCTATAAATACCTGTGAAAATAGCACCGACTATATCAGAAGCCCATGTCATGACTGGTCCAATAACAAGAAATGATAACGGTACCGTGATTAAGATAACAAAGAATGGAACAACAAAGACTTTGACAACATCTGGAATAATTCGTTTAAAGAATTTTTCAATTTTTGAGCCGACCCAAATTGCTAGAATGATTGGCAATACAGTTGATAGATAACTAGAAGCAGGGAAGATAACCGGCAAACCTAAAAAAGTTGCGTAGATTTTTGACTCAATAAAAGTTCCTGCAAATAGCGTGTAGAGTGGTTTGGCAGCTGTAAAGCTAGCTGCGATATTTGGATAGACCAAGGCAAAGCCAATTGCAAGCGCTGTGAATTTTTCCAGTTTAAACCGCTTAGCAGCAGTCAAAGCCAGAATCAATGGTAAGAATTGGAAGAATCCGTCACCAGCGGCATTTAAGATGACATAAGCACCGTCTGTCGACTTAACACCACAAGCTGCCATAATAGCAACTACACCTTTGATCATACCAGCTGCAGAAAGAGCTCCCAGCATTGGTTGGAAAAGTCCTGACACCAAAGCGATAAATCGGTCAAATAGATTTCCTTGCGGAACATCTCCCTCATCCACATCAATACTTCCCTCACCAGAAATGCCTGCTTCCTTAATGACCGCCGCATACACATCTGGCACATGGTTCCCAATCACCACTTGGTATTGTCCACCAGCTTTTACAACCGTTACAATACCATCTCTATTTTTCAAGTATTCCGTGTCTGCCTTACTCTCATCTTTCAGAGAAAAACGCAAACGCGTCACACAGTGCACTAACTTGATGATATTTTCCTTACCACCAACGTGAGCAACAATATCCTGAGCTAAGTCAGTATAATCTTTTGCCATAATGGACCTCCTTTATTTTTTAGGTCAGCTGTGTTGTTGCACATATAAATATAGAACAACGATAACAAAAAAGGCTCTATAATTTCTGTAGTGGGTAAAACTACCGCAGAGGTTATGGAGCTATTTTTGTGTATGATAAATTGCAAGAATAAGTGCAACATTTAT
>NZ_KV817416.1:0-18518 GCF_001814695.1 Streptococcus sp. HMSC066E07 | reverse complement strand
TAACTCCTTGAACTCCATTTCCTTCTCCTTCCTTGCTCTTACCTCTTAAGGATAGCATGAAGGAGAACCCTTTGGTTTTCTGGTAGCTATTCTACTCTTTTTGGTTTCTATTTCGTACTTCTTAATACACCTATCTATCTCTTCAGGTACTTTTACATACTTTTCAGCGGATAATGTTAAAACCCTCTGATTTTAAATCAAAGAGTTTTAACATTTTATAATTTATTCTGGTTTTTGCTCTTCCATTTGAGATTTCACTTCATCATAGCTCAAAGCATGTGAAGAACTTGCATTTGGTTCATCAGGCATTTCGCCAGTTTCATATAATGATTTGATTTGATGACTATCAAGTGTTTCGTATTTAAGAAGAGCTTCCGCAATTAATTTATGCTTTTCGCGATTTGATTGGATAATTTCTGCTGCTTTGTTGCGCGCTTCATTAAGCAAATTACGAACTTCTTCATCAATTTCATATGCAGTTTGCTCTGAAATTGATTTTTGTGGACTTGCAGCACCAAACATCGCATGGTTTCCTTCATATTGAACTGGACCGAGTTTTTCACTCATACCATACTCTGTTACCATCGCACGTGCCATTTGTGTAGCTTGTTCAAAGTCATTCGAAGCACCTGTAGTTTGGACGTTAAAAATAATTTCTTCAGCAACACGTCCCCCCATAAGTCCTGCCAATTGCTCTTTCATATCTTCTTTAGATAAAAGAGTCTGATCTTCTTTCGGAAGAGCAATCATATATCCACCTGCACGACCACGAGGTACAATGGTTACCTTGTGAACGACACGTGCATTTGATAAAACAAGACCAACAATCGTATGTCCTGCCTCATGATAAGCGACAATTTGCCGATCACGTTGTGAAACTGTCTTATCTTTTTTAGACGGTCCTGCAATAACACGATCTTCTGCTTCATCTATATCGGAAGCATCAATAACTTTTTTATTTCGACGCGCTGCGACAAGAGCCGCTTCATTTAACACATTTTCCAAATCAGCACCAACAAAACCAGGCGTTTGTTGAGCAACTAGTTTTAAGTCAACATCTTCAGCAAGAGGTTTATTTCTAGCATGAACACGAAGGATAGCTTCACGACCTTTTACATCTGGTTGCCCAACAAGAACTTTACGGTCAAATCGACCAGGACGCAGAAGCGCCGGATCTAGCACATCACTACGGTTTGTTGCTGCAATAACAATAATTCCTTCATTACCTTCAAAACCATCCATCTCAATCAGAAGTTGATTAAGGGTTTGTTCGCGTTCATCGTTTCCTCCGCCAAGTCCAACTCCACGTTGACGACCAACAGCATCAATTTCATCAATAAAAATAATCGCTGGGGCTGCTTTTTTTGCATCTTCAAAAAGAGAGCGAACACGGCTAGCACCGACACCGACAAACATTTCAACGAAATCTGAACCTGAAATACTAAAGAATGGAACACCTGCCTCACCAGCTACTGCTTTAGCAAGAAGGGTTTTACCAGTCCCTGGAGGGCCTTCAAGAAGAACACCAGCTGGTATGCGAGCTCCTAGTTTTGTATAACGTTTAGGATCCTTTAGAAATTCAACAACTTCAACTAGTTCTTGTTTTTCTTCTTCCGCACCTGCTACATCAGAAAAACGTACTTTTATATCTTCTTTGTTTGTCGCACGCGCTTTATTACGTCCAAAGCTCATGGCTCCACGCGCTCCACCGCCTCCACCTTGATTCATCATAGAGAACAGGAAGAAAGCAAAGATGGCAAATGGCACCAGAGTTGTCAGCACTTGAATCCAAACACCACTTGAACTTTCACGTTTAATGGTGATTTCAGTTCCTTTATCTGAAGCTAATTTTTGTAATTCAGCTACCGTTAAGTCTGAAGGTAGAATAACACTAGTAAAGCGGCTTACAGAGGTAGAAGAAGGAGTAAAAAACTGAATACCACTATTATCCTTTACCTTCTTTTCTTTCTTATAAGTACCTGCAACTTCAATAACACTACCATTTGGCTGATAGCTAATATCCTTTACATTTCCATTTCTAATTTCTTTAACTAACTCAGTATAGTTAATTTGTTGACTGCGACCTACAGAACTTCCAGCTGAAAAATACTGAAAACCTGTAATAACAACAACAATGATTAAAATATATAGGAAAGGATTTTTTATAAAACCATTATTTTGTTTATTTTTCATCTATCTATCAATATACCTTTTTATTTTGTATAAACTTCTTCTTTTAAAACCCCTACATATGGTAGATTTCGATAGTTTTCATCAAAATCTAGACCATAACCAACTACAAATTCATTTGGAATTGTAAAACATGTGTAATCCGCTTCAATATCAACTTTTCGTCCTGCCGGCTTGTCTAAAAGTGTAGCAATTTTAACAGACGCAGCTTTTTTCTCCCTAAATAATTCACACAGACTTTTCAATGTTTTTCCCGTATCAATAATATCTTCGACAAAAAGAATATGACGTCCAGCAATATCTTGATCAATATCTTTAATAATATTGATAACACCACTACTAGATGTTCCACCATGATAGCTTGACACTAACATAAAATCCATTTCAATATGGGTATCAACATGCTTTATCAACTCTGCCATAAAAGGAATGGAACCTTTTAGAATTCCTACAAAAATAGGATTTTTCCCTGCATAATCACTAGTTAATTGAGCTCCTAAATTTTGTGCTGCTACCACGATCTCATCATGTGAAACCAAAACTTTCTTAATATCTTGTTCTAGCATCTTCTTTACCTATCTAAATTTTGAATATAAAGTTTGTTATACATTATATCATTTTTTTGACTCTTACTCAAATCACATGTTACGATTCCAGCAATTGCTAAGATTTCCCCGTTTTGTTCAATAACAATAGCATTTTTTCTTTGATCTATAGGAATTTTTTGATCAATAAAATACCGACGAAGCTTTTTATGGTGTTGATTCAAAATAATTTCATCTTGTTCTTTTCTATGTCGAAGTAAAATTTCTGTTTCACGTGAAACAAACACTTCTTGGATGTTTTTTCCATGAAGTTCTTTTCCAAAAGAAAAGCGATAATGACCATATTCCACAATATCGTTATATTTTAACAAAATTGAATCCACTTTTAAATCAGACTGTGGACTGATTTTACGAATCTCAAAGGAATCATAATTTTTATAGAGTTCGTAACCCGCTTTAAGTGGTTGCTGATAATTAGATTGCTTGTTCAAGATTGCTAAAATATCAGAAAAATGTGCTTTACTGAGCTGCAAATCAGGAAATTTCTTTAAATAAGCCTGTAGCAAAAAACTTTGCACAGAGTAAGGTTGAGATTGAAATTCCTGCAGATTCGTCGCTACAATATTTTTAGTTAAATATGCTAATGCATCTTGCATTTGAGAAATTTCTGTTCCCAATTCTATTAAATGCTTCCTGAACTGCGGATTTTCTTGTTCTAACAATGGAAAATACTCATTTCGAATTCGATTGCGCAAATAATGGTTCTCTTGATTTGTCCAATCCTCAAAATGAAAAATAGGAGGGAAGTTTGATTTTTGAAAAGAAAGCAACGGTCTTATCAATTCTCCATTTGCAAATTTTTGTTTTTCTTTCATTCCTGAAATATGACATAAACGGCTGCCACGAAGAATTCTCATAAAAATCGTTTCTGCTTGGTCATCAGCATGGTGTGCTGTCACCAAAGCTGTGCAATTTTCTTCTAACATAATTTTTTTGAAAAAAGCATAGCGAAAATCACGCGCTTTTTGTTCTGAGAATGGTCCAGAAAAACTTGATGTAAAAATGCTTACACCAAGTTTCGTTGCTATTTTTTTTAGTTCTTCTTCCTCAAAATCAGATTCTTCTCTCACTCCATGATTAACATGAGCAAGGTAAATTTCTATTTCTAGTTTTTCGCGATATTTATAAAACCAGTCAAGCAAAGTCATAGAATCTAGTCCACCAGAAATAGCAAGTAAAACTTTTCTATGATGTCTGAAATAGCCTTTTTTTTGCACCATTTGAAAAAATTGTTGTTCTATCATTTTAAAACCTCATAAATATCATCTGCAATTTTAGAAATGGTGTCATAATCAGCATGATTTGTAAAAATAGACAGAACAAAAGGAGAATTAGCATAAACAATTGCAACATCATGCTTAAAATCATAAGCATCCCCAATTTTATGAGCTACTTTTACATTTATATTCTTAGAAATACGCTGTCCATCAAAATTTGTTTGTGATAGTGCATTGATAATGTCCCCATTTTGTTCATAGATAGCTTCCATCACATTTCCTGCCATCCTTGCTGAAGCATCGCGTTTTTCCACATCCCATTTTTTCCCAGCAATTTGCTCAATTGTTGCTTGATAAGTGCTGTCTGATTGATTAGTAATATAATATCCTAAAATATTTGTAGCTGCATTATCTGATTCTTTTGCAATATGGTTCATCAAATCCTGAATGCTGTAGGACTTATTATCTGATTTTTTAGAAATGCTTCCACTACCTTCTGTATCATAAGCACCTGAATAGTCATTTACAGCAGGAATATATTTTAAACCAGAAGATGATTTGTATTTTCCTTCATTTAATTGCTTCTGAGCGTAATAAAGAATAGGAAGTTTTGCCACACTAGCAGAATACATTTCCAAATCTGGGTTTATACCAGCAGTTTTTCCAGAATCTAATTGTTTTACATAGATCGAATAGTCTGCTTTATTGTACTTGCTTGTTAAAATCTCTTGAACTTTATCCATACGATTATCTGTATCAGATAAGTATTCCATATCAATCCAACCTTTGCCTTCAACATAAGCATATTTTCCTGATGTCGTCTCAGCAAGTTGAGTAATTTTCACTGGATGATAAGGTAATAAATTCGTCTTAACTTCTTTTGTTCCATTTATAAAAGGTTGATTGTAAACTACAAATGATGGTCTAAGCCACATTGTTTGAGAAACATCTGCACTAGATTGGACAATATCATCATAAATCATTCGTTTATCAGCAGGAACAAATTGCCCATTTGCGAGTTTAAAAACTGGGAGTCCTTGTTCATTGACTTGTAAGTCAGAAAGTTTAATTGATGTATTCGGAGTTAAACTCCCAGCAACTTTTTCTAAATTTAAGGACGTATAAGTTGGAATTTGCTCATAAACATTTGGATTGGTTGGAAGATCCGTGTAGTAGTTACTGTAGATCGTACTAGTAATTTCATACTGTTGCTTTGCAGTCAATTCGACATCTTGTTCCGTACTTACTACTACTTTTGCAGTTAAAAATGCTGGCAACAATAATAGAAATAGCAACTTACGCATGCTCTCCCCTTTCCTTTTTAGTCTCTTCTAATTTTAATGCCTGATTCTTTCTGGATAATTCTTCTAATTTTTCATCAGAAAACTCCAAAAATTGTTCAATCGTTTTTAATAAATTTTCCATCCTTACTGTGGCAACAATCCTGGGATTGTATAGATATATTCCCCTTGTTTAGAATAATAATATTTAGCACGTGCATATTTAGCAGCATATTCTTCATCTTTTAATTTATTAGCAAAAGCTTTTTGAGATTCTTTTTCGTTACTTATTTCTTCGTATCTCTTTTGTAGATGCATCAATTGTGTTCGACGTTCTAATAAATTTCGATAGCTTTGAACCAAATTAAATGTCGGTAAAATAAACAATAAGATGACTAAAATCAACACCCACCCCATAAAGCGATTCTTTTTTCTTCTTTCTTGCTCTAAATAACGGCGATGTTGGTTTTCATCTTGTATATAGCGATTATTTAATTGAACAATATTTCTAGCCATCTACTTCTACCTTTGTTTCTTTTATAATTTCGTACATTTTAGTGGCATCTTCTTTTTTAGTACTGTCTTTCATTTCTAGAACACGAACTAATAAAATTTTATTTCCAAAACGAATCTCTATTTCATCATTGATTTTTAAATCTGTTGAACTTTTAGCTAAAATTCCATTTACTTTAATTCTTCCCTTATCGGCCACCTCTTTAGCAATAGGACGACGTTTTATAATACGGGATACTTTTAAATATTTATCTAATCTCATAAAGTTACCTCAATTTATTATTTTACCATTTTTTAAGAAAATATTATAGATGAAAGCGAAACTTTACAAAATTGTAAAGTTAGCAATTTTTCTTTTGATTTTTAATTTCTACTAATTTTTCTGAAAACTGCAAAAGTCCTTCTAAAATTTCATAATCTTTTTTATTTTTTACATCAAATATAACTTCAATCAATCCCTTATTTTCTGAAATTCTTGCTTTTAAATTTGTCACAGAAAGAGCTTCAAAGTAATCTTGAGTTAAGAAAAACTGTTGAGAAACTTTTTCAAATCGGACAATCACAGCTTGTTGCTTTTTTTCAACAAGCTGAACAAAAGCTTGATCTAAATAAGACTTTACAAGACCAATTTCTAATAAAAAGGCAACAACATCTGGATATTCTCCAAAACGATCCATCAACTCATTCTGTAATTCTTCATAATTTACACGACTGTCAATCTCGCGAATACGTTTGTAAATTTCAATTTTCTGCCTTTCATCAGCAATATAATCACTAGGAAGATAGGCATCAATCTGCAAATTAATTTCAGCATTTCCTTTTTGCCGTCTTTTTTCTTTGCCTTGTTTTTTAGCAATAGCCTCTTCTAATAATTGAGAATACATCTCAAATCCAACAGAATCAATAAAACCAGATTGTGAACTTCCTAAAATATTTCCAGCACCACGAATAGATAAATCTCGCATAGCGATTTTAAAACCAGAACCTAATTCTGTAAATCCTTTTATAGTTTCCAAACGTTTTTCAGAAATTTCTGTTAAAACCTTGTCAGGACGATACATGAGATAGGCATAAGCAATACGATTACTACGACCAATACGCCCTCTTAATTGATATAAAGTTGACAATCCCATATGATCTGCATTTTCAATAAAAAGAGTATTAACATTAGGAATATCAACACCAGTTTCAATAATAGTCGTTGTCACCAAAATATCATATTCCCCATTGATAAAATCAAGTAAAGTATTTTCAAGAAGAATTTCACTCATTTGACCATGTACATATCCAATATAAGCTTCTGGAATCAATTCTTTCAATTCTGAAACTTTTCGCTCCATTGTGTCAACTTTATTGTAAAGATAGTAAACCTGCCCCCCTCGATCCATTTCTCTTAAAACTGCATCTCGAATAACTGTTGCATTATTTTCTAAAACATAAGTTTGAACTGGGTAGCGATTTGTTGGAGGAGTTTCAATAACTGATAAATCACGTATACCTAACATAGACATATGGAGTGTACGAGGAATAGGGGTCGCCGTCAAAGTTAAAACATCAACTTTTGTTTTCAACTCTTTTAATTTTTCTTTATGCTTAACTCCAAAACGTTGCTCCTCATCAATAACAATGAGTCCTAAATCAGCAAATACAATATCTTTTGACAGGAGACGATGCGTTCCAATAATAATATCCACCTGCCCTTTTTTTAATTTTTTTAAAATTATTTTTTGTTCTGATTTACTTTTAAAACGACTTAATACTTCAATGTTGATAGGAAAATCGTTAAAACGGTCCTTAAAGTTCGTATAGTGCTGTTGAGCTAAAACCGTAGTGGGAACTAAAATTACCACTTGTTTATGATCATTTACTGCTTTAAAAGCAGCTCTCATAGCTACTTCCGTCTTCCCAAAACCAACATCCCCAACTAAAAGACGGTCCATAGGATGATCACTTTCCATGTCTTTTTTAACTTCTTTTATAGAACGCAACTGATCTTCTGTTTCTACATAAGGAAAATCATTATCAAATTCTTGCTGATAAGAATCATCACTAGAAAACGCAAATCCCTTTAATTGACTTCTCTCTGCGTAAAGTTTAATTAAATCCTCAGCAATGTCTTCAACTTGATGTTGTACTCTCTGTTTAGTTTTTTGAAAACGTCCATCATTTAATTTATTGATCTTAGGCGCTTTACCATCACTCGCAACATATTTAGAAAGTAGATGAATCTGATCAACAGGAATAGAAATACGATCTGCATTTTGATATTGAATAGTGAGATAATCACGATGAATTCCTGAAATTTCAATCGTCTCAATTCCTAAATATCGCCCAATTCCATGAACGTTATGAACAACATAATCTCCTTTTTCCAGCTCATTATAATTTTTCAAACGTTCAGCATTAGAAATACTTTGCCTGCGAACTTTTCGTTTTACTTTTTTTTGCAGAATATCATATTCAGTGATTAAAACAATTTTTTCGTCTACAAAATTAAATCCTTGAATTAAACGTCCTTCTACTAATTGAACAGCATGTTTATGAATTTTAGTATCATTAACATAATCAAGTGGAATTTCATATTCTTGTAAACTTTTATGTAAACTTTGTAAAGTCAATAAAGAATTTGATTGTATAATAACTGTGTAGTTAGATTTTTTATAGCGACTGATTTCTTCTTTCAAAAGCTGAAATTGACTAAAAAATTCCTGCATAGGATACTGATTGAACTGATAAAGAGAATCAAATTTTAAATTTCCCAGTCCTTTATGAAAATTGGAAAAGAAGGTAGCTGGTTTATACTTTCTAAATATTGAATAAACATCTACAAAATAAGATTGATTTTCAACCGCTTTACTAGTTTGTAAATCTTCTGTCAATAAATTTGCTGTTTCTAATTGAAACTGAGCATATCTATTCATAATTTTTTGAAAATCATCAAAGAAAATTGGGCTATGTTTTGGAAGATAATCAAGAATTGTCCATTCATTTTGATAAAAATAAGACAATAATTTTCTAATATCAGTATGTTGAATTTGTTCTTTTGTACTAGCTAAAATCTCCTCTAAATAAGATTTTGAAGTTGAATCTACAGTTTTTTCTATAAGATTTTCTATTTTTTTCTGTGCACTTTTATAATCTGCTTTAGTAAATATGATATCTGTAGCAGGATGAATATGCACATGTTCTACATTTTGAATAGAAATTTGATTTTCAGGATTAAATAGACGAATACCATCAACTTCATCACCAAAAAATTCAACCCGAAAAGGCATTTGACTAGAGCGCTCAAAAATATCTAAAATATCACCACGAAGACTAAACTCCCCTTGTTTCAATACTTGTGATACTTGCTTATAACCTGAATTTAGCAATTGAGAAATCAAATCTTTCAACTCATATTCTTGCCCTATTTTTAAATCAATATAAGCTGAATTGAAATTAACAGGATTGGGTAAAAATAGTTGACTAGCTGCCACATTAACTATCAAAAATCCTGATTGTTGAGAATCTAATAAAAAATCTAGAGCTTCCAAACGAGAAAAAATCTTTTCTTGAGAAGAAAAAACAAACTCAGCTAACGGAGTATCATCTGCAAGAAATGTATAGACCCTCTCTTCTCCCACCAAGCCAATCAGATCACTAGAAAGTCTTTCTGCTTCACTATAAGTAGACGTTAAAATCAAAATTTTGTGATTCTCCTCTACACAAGAGGCCATTGTAATAGCCTTAGTTGAAGATGACAAACCCATTAATAACTGCCGAGTTGATTTATTTAGATTTCTTTGCCAATCAACTATTTGTTTATTTTGATTAAATAACTCAATAATATCCATCTTTTTATCCATTGTATTGTTGCATTGTTTGTTCAAAATTATTAGAATGTAAATAATAATTTACAGCACTGTCAACTTTGTCAAGTATATTTAAAATTATAGCATAGTCTCCTTTTGAAAATTTTCCTAACACATGGTGAATAATGGTTATATTATTTTCGGGACGACCAATACCAATTTTAATTCGTTTAAATTCTTGGGTTCCTATATGTTTTATAATTGATTTGATGCCATTGTGACCACCAGCTGATCCTTTTGCTCTAAGTCGTATTTTTCCTACTTCCATATCTAAGTCATCATAGATAACCACTAAATCTTCAATATCTAGACCATAATAAGATAGAAGAGCATGAACAGCCTTTCCACTCTCATTCATAAAGGTCGTTGGTTTGACAAAATACACTTTCTCACCATTAAAAAATGTAGAAGCTATTTCTGCTTGAAAAATTTTATCAGTTGTAAACTTTAAATTTTGTTCTTTACACATTTTGTCAATTAGCATAAATCCGACATTATGTCTTGTTTCAAAATATTTTTCTCCAGGATTTCCCAAACCTACAATCATCTTTACCATTTTTTACCTCTAAAAAGACCAAAAGGGCTGGAAAAGTTTTTCCAACCTCGTTTATATTTAGTTTACAATGCTTTACACATTAAATCTAAATTCCATAATATCGCCATCTTGAACGATATATTCTTTTCCTTCTTCACGCAGTCGTCCTGCTTCTTTGACTGCTTTTTCACTTCCATATTTCACTAAATCATCATAAGACATGGTTACAGCACGAATGAAGCCTTTCTCAAAGTCTGAGTGAATAATGCCAGCTGCTTGTGGTGCTTTCATGCCACGTTTAAATGTCCAAGCTCGAACTTCTTTTTCTCCTGCTGTAAAATAAGTTCCAAGTCCTAATAAATGATAAGCTGCTCTGGTTAATTTGTCAACCCCAGATTCGTTCAAGCCCATTGCTTCAAGAAATTCAGCTTTATCTTCATCATCTAGCTCAGAAATTTCTTCTTCAGCACGCGCAGATATAACCACTACCTCTGCATTTTCAGTTGCTGCAAACTCGCGAATTTGTTGAACATACTCAATATTATCCGAATCTGCTACCTCGTCTTCACCAACATTCGCAACATAAAGCACTGGTTTTGTAGTCAATAAAAATAATTTTTTGACAATCTTTTGTTCTTCCTCATCAAATTCAATGGTACGAGCTGATAAACCATTTTCTAAAACTGGTTTGATTTTTTGCAAAACATGAAACTCAGCTACTGAATCTTTGTCTTTTTGCGTTCGAGCAACTTTTTCTACACGTGTGTAGCGTTTATTGATACTTTCTAAATCTGCTAAAATCAACTCAAGATTAATTGTTTCAATATCAGCCATTGGGTCAACAAAACTTGACTCACGTCCTTGTTCCCGCATAACATTTTCATCATCAAAAGCCCGAACCACATGAACAATGGCATCAACTTCACGAATGTTAGCCAAAAATTTATTTCCAAGACCTTCTCCTTTTGAAGCTCCTTTTACAATCCCTGCAATATCTGTAAACTCAAAAGTTGTTGGCACTTTTTTCTGTGGTTTGATAAGCTCTGTTAATTTATCCAAACGAGCATCTGGAACTTCTACCCGTCCAACATTAGGGTCAATCGTCGCAAAGGGGTAGTTAGCTGCCTCTGCTCCTGCTTTTGTAATTGCATTAAATAAAGTGGATTTTCCAACATTAGGCAATCCCACAATTCCTGCTGTTAAAGCCATTTCGCTCTTCCTTTCACCTTTTCAATTCAATAAACCATTATATCATATTTACCACTATTTGACTTATAACTTAATCATTTTTGTAAAATGTTGTATTTTCCTAATAAAAATATTATAATTTTATTGAGGTATAGGAGGTAATGCCATGAAAAAAGGATATTTAAAACAATTATTGGTTGGTTTTGTTACAGTTTTTTCGCTCATCACTCTCATTGCATGCGGATCTCAAGAAAAAAAGATGTCATTTCAAAGAATTGATCAAAATTTGCAATACGACTTACGTTTAACCTATTATTATAAAGGAGATATTGTCACAAAACAAACTACTAATTCATTTTGGTCTTATAAAACATTAGGAGCTACTAAAAAAGAAGATGTTAAAGACAGAATTGATAAAGCTTCTCAAATGTATCAAAATATTGAAGGAATTAAAGAAAAAGTCACTTATGAAGAAAAGGGAGTTAAGGAAACTGTAGAAATTAACTTTAATAAAGTAGACTTTGATAAATTAGCAACCTTACCTGGAATGTATACAGATAAGAATACGAGAAAAACTAAAAAAGTTAGTATGAAAGCTAGTAAAGAACTCTTAACAAGTAAAGGTTTTAAAGAAATTACAGACGGTAAATTTGAAAAATTAAAATAAGATTATGAAAAAGTGCTAAGAAATCAATTTCCTAGCACTTTTTTTAGTTTTCGTTCAAAATCATATCGGCTCATCATCACGATATGTTGGCAATTTGTACAGCGAATTTTAATATCCGCACCCACTCGAATAATTTCCCAACGATTTGCTTTTTTGCCTGTGGATTTAATGATACAAGCATGTGGTTTTTTCATTTCAACAAAATTTCCTACATCATACATTAGTTTGTTCTCACTGGTGTAATCAATTGAATAAAGTTCTCTGTATCTTCATTTGGAACTAAAGTAAATGGACGTACAGCCGAAATAAAGCTGATTGTAACTTTTTCACTATTAATAGCTTTCAATGAATCAATTAAATACGTTGGATTAAAACTGATGGTTAAATCTTGACCTGATATACTTTCAGTATCAATTTCTTCATTTACACGGCCAACTTCAGGAGAGTTCACATGTGCACTAACTACACCATTTATAATTTCTAATTTAACTGTTCCATTTTGAGTTGCATTTGAAAGAAGGCGTGCGCGTTCCATTGCATAACGAAGGTTATTTTTATCAAATGTTACAATACTAGTAAATTCTGTTGGAATTAAACGGTCGGTATCAGGATAATTTCCCTCTAACAGCCGAGTGTAGAAGCTAATATTTTCACTTCTAAAGAGTAATTGATTATTTGTGAAGTAAATCTCTACTGTTTCAATATCATCCGTAAAAACGGCTGAAAATTCTCGTAGAGAACGACTAGGAATAACAACATCAAAATTATCCCCATTTTTTTCTAAAACAATCTTCTTTTGACTCATCCGATGAGAGTCTGTTGCAACCGTCTTTAAATTTTTATTTTCTGTTAAAACAAAATGAACCCCAGTTAAAATCGGGCGACTTTCTTGTGTACTAGCTGCAAAAGCTGTCTCGTTAATAATATTTTTAAGAACACTTGTTTCAAGCACCAAAGGATTACTTGCTGAAATTTCTTGAATACGAGGGTATTGATCTGCATCTTTTCCTTTTAAGGTAATTTCTGATTTGCCACTAGTTAAAACAATTTGCTTTTGCTCAATTTCTTTAAAATCAAGTGTAACATCAGGAAGACTTGATACAACATTGATGAAAAAAGTTGCTTCAAGTAAAATGGAGCCTGAAGAGGTCACTAAAAGCCCTGCATTTTCATTTTTAATTGAAATAAAATTTTCAATAGAAATTTGTCCATTTGAACCAATTAATGTAATTCCTTCATTTGTAACATCAATTTTTACTGTAGAAAGAATTGGAATAGCATTTTTAAGACTAATAGCGCGTTTGGTTGTATTTAAAGCTTGTAAAAATAAATTTTTATTGATTGAAAAGTTAATCATAGACACTCCTTTTATTATTTTATGATTATTAAGTTAATAGTAATAGTAGTTTGTGTGAAACTTGTGGGAAAGTTTCCTAATCAGCGATAGAACACAAAAACAGACCTGTTTATAAATTGTGAATAACTTTAACATTTTTTCTGCAATTATCCACAGTTATCTGATTTTATTTTTTATGTTTTCTATTTCTAATCGAAGATTATCATCCATTTCTAGCATTGTTTTTATTTTCCCATGAGCATGTATGACCGTTGTATGATCTTTACCGCCAAATTCTCTTCCAATTTTTGGAAGACTGTTATCGGTTAATTCACGGGCCAAATACATAGCTACTTGTCTAGCAAGGACAATATTTTGAACCCGACGACTTCCTTTCATTTCTTTAACGCTAACTCCATAGAAATTTCCAACTTCTGTTTGGATTTTATCAATTGGAATAACTAAAATTTGACTTGCATCTTGTTTTCGAGCTCGAATAGCTTCAGCAGCAGCGTCAATTGTAATTTCTTTCAGATTTTTTACTCTAGCCATAAGAGAAATATCATTTAGAGCACCTTCTAAATCTCGCACATTTGAATCAAATTGACCTGCTAGATATTCTAAGGTATCATTTGGAAAGATGTAATCTAAATCTTCTATCTTATTACGTAAAATGGCGATTCTTGTTTCAAAATCAGGTGGAGTAATGTTTTGAGTTAATCCCCATTTGAAGCGCGTGACTAAACGTTCTTCAAGATTATCCAGATGATCAGGACTTCGGTCACTTGTTAGTACAATTTGTTTATTGTCTCCATGTAAAGCATTAAAAGTATTGAAAAATTCTTCTTGAGTAGAAACTTTCTTTCCACCTAAAGACTGAATGTCATCAATCAATAAAAGATCGAGGCTTCGATAAGTTCTCTTAAAGCTTTCCATTTCCCCTAATCGAAGATGTTCTAAAAAGTCGTTGATAAAAGTCTCAGCAGGAATGTATTTCACTCTAGCATCAGGAATATTTTCTAAAATTTGATTTCCAATTGCATTTAGTAAATGGGTTTTTCCTAATCCTGGTCCACCATAGATAAACAATGGATTATAAGTTGTTGCTAAATTTTCAGAAACAGCGAGTGCCGCCGATAGAGCCCAAACATTTCCATCGCCTTGAACAAAATTATCAAATGTATATTTTGCTTTTAACCCGGTTTCAATGGGAGGAAGGCTTGGTTTAACTACTGAATGATTTGTATTTGTTGATTGAGTAACTTCATCATTTTCCTCTTGAAAGATATAGTGTACGGTAATTTGGTCATTATAAATTTCAAAACCTGCAGTAATGATGACATCTGCTAAATTTTGATCCCAAAATAATTGTTTGACAGGACTGTCAAGAAGTACAGTAGCTTGAAAATTTTCAACTTTCATTAACCGAGCTCCTGAAACAAAATAATCATATGTATTTTTTTTGATTTGTTTTTGAGCCAATTCTAAAACACGCGCCCAAAAATTAGCTTCTTGTGACATAAGAAACCTCCTTCCTTGCTAATAAATCTTCGTTATATTTAATTATCCATAGAAGTTATTTTAACATAAAATGCAAAAGTTTTCCACAATCTGTGGAAATAAATTCACATTGTTCTTTGAAGTTTTCCACAGATTGTGAATAAAGCAGTTTTTCTGTGATTTATTAAGGTTTTCTTATAAAATAAGAGTGGATAACTCTGTGACTTGAAAGAATAAAAATAACAGCCTTATTTAAAGCTGTCAATAATTCTTTGATATTCTTCTAGGTTTGAAAAATGAATACAAATTTTCCCTGATTGAGATTGTTTAGAAAATTGAAGAGAAATCTCTGTACCAAATATCTTTTTTAATCTTTTTTCTTCCTCTTTGAGGAAGAGATGATGTTTATTTTTTGTTACAGTTTTTGTCTGTTGGGAATGCAATTGTTTTTCTAACTGCCGAACAGAAAGGCCTTGAGATAATATTTTATCAAACCACTGATTTTGCTCTTTTTCTGAGAGATTGATGAGCAGACGAGCGTGTCCTTGAGAAATATTTCCTTCTTTTATCGCTTCGATAATATTGAGAGGTAAATTTAATAACCGAACAGAATTTGTAATATAAGGACGTGATTTTCCCATAGTCAGAGCGATCTCTTTATGTGTCAACCCTTTGTCAATCAAATATTGATAAGATTGTGCTTCTTCTATAGGATTTAAATCTTCTCGTTGTAAATTTTCAATAATGGCTTGCTTCATCATTTCATCATCTGTTACTTCTTTTATAATAGCTGGTATATTTGTTAAGCCTGCTAATTTAGCAGCTCTAAAACGTCTTTCACCAGCTAGCAATTCATAACCAATTATCGGAGATTTTCGTACAATAATGGGCTGAATAATCCCATGTTCTTTTATAGAATTAGCAAGCTCAGTAATTTTTTCTTCTGAAAATTCTTTTCTTGGTTGATAAGGATTAGTTTGAATGTCCTTAAGTGCAATATATTGATATTTTTCCATGTTTATATAGAATAACACACCTTTACAATTCTGTAAAGATGTGTTAATAAAGTGTCAATTATTTGAATCTAAATCTTTTGTAGATTTTGTAAGCTTAATGGTAGTAGTAGTTTCTTTTCCATCACGATAGAAAGTGATTTTTATGTTGTCACCAATTGAATGTTTGTATAAAGTGGATTGTAAATCACTTGTTGAAGAAATTTCTTTATCATCTACTTTTGTAATCACATCATATTTTTGAAGTTTTCCTTCAGCTGGCATTCCAGATTGAGCTGAACGTACGACAACTCCACTAGTTATTTTTGATGGGAGTTTTAAACGTGATAGATCTGAACTAGACAGATTAGTGATGTCAATCATTTGGATTCCTAGAGCTGGTCGTGTAACAGTTCCATTTGCTTCTAACTGGTTAATAATGTTTATAACATCATTAGATGGAATAGCAAATCCTAATCCTTCAACCGAAGTTCCGCCGTTGTTAGCTATTTTACTTGAAGTAATACCAATTACTTGCCCTTGGATATTCACAAGTGGTCCACCAGAGTTCCCTGGGTTGATAGCTGTGTCTGTTTGAATAGCTTGTGTTGAAATCGTTTGTCCGTCTTCAGATTTTAGAGAAACATTACGATTTAAACTAGAAATAATTCCTTGAGTCACAGTATTAGCATAATTTGAACCAAGTGGACTTCCAATTGCAATAGCTGTCTCACCAACAGTCAATTTGCTAGAATCTCCAAATTCAGCAACTGATTTTACTTTATCAGCACTGATGCGAACAACGGAGATATCAGAATAAGTATCTGACCCTACAATTTCTCCAGGAACTTTATTACCATCTGCTAAACGAATGTCAACTTTTTTAGCACCACTGATAACGTGGGTATTGGTTACTAAGTAAGCGTATTTTCCATCTTTTTTATAAATAACTCCAGATCCTTCGCTAGCTACTTGTTGAGAATTATCATTGTTATTATTTGAATCATCATTTCCAAACACACTGTTTTGTGAATTATTATTAGCATAGGTAATAACGGATACAACAGCATCTTTTACTTTACTCACAGCTTGTGTTGTGGAATTTGTATTTTTATAAGCAGTAGTAACTTGATTAACTTTAGTCGTTGTAGAGCTATTTGTTGATAATTTAGATGAAGTTAAGTTTCCAAGTAAACCACCAATAAAACCTATAGCTAAGACCATGAAAAGCAATAACAATTTTTTTGTGAAATTTGAAGAGTTTTTCATATCTTCCTCCTAGTTATTTCAATTACTGAAAGTATAAAGAATTTAACTTAATTATAGCTTAAATGTTTTATCTTTTCCACAAATTGTGGATAACTTTTAAAATCTGTGATTTTCTAAGTCATTTATAAGGTAATTTATTTTTTATCCTGTGAATAAGGTGTGAAATAATTGTGGATATGGTAGAATAGAGATATGAAAATAAAACTTGTAACTATTGGAAAATTAAAAGAAAAATACCTTAAAGATGGAATAGCAGAGTATGTAAAACGTTTAGGACGCTTTACTAAATTTGATATGATTGAACTTCCAGATGAAAAAACACCCGATAAGGCAAGTCATTTAGAAAATCAACAAATTCTTGACAAAGAAGGAACTCGTATTTTATCGAAAATAACTGATAAAGAATTTATGATTGCTTTAGCTATTGAAGGGCAACAATTTCCGTCAGAAGAATTCAGTAAGAGATTAAGCGATGTGACTGTTCGTGGATTTTCGGATATTACTTTTGTGATTGGTGGGAGTCTTGGTCTGTCTACTGCTGTCAAAAAAAGAGCTAATTTGCTGATGAGTTTTGGAAAATTGACACTTCCTCATCAGTTAATGCGATTAGTTTTAGTAGAACAAATTTATCGAGCATTTATGATTCAACAAGGAAGTCCCTATCATAAGTAATCTTGACGTCATAGGCTTTTTTTGTTAAAATGATAGAGCATTGGTCTCATAGCTCAGCTGGATAGAGCATTCGCCTTCTAAGCGAACGGTCGCAGGTTCGAATCCTGCTGGGATCATATAAGAAAAGGGCACGGGAAAGCGTGCCTTTTTCTATAACTGGATAAAGAAGTCTTTTGAGATGTAAAAATGTGTCGTTTAGAGTTTTTTTCAATTTATTTATGAAGATTTTGTATAATTACCTTGTAAGATTTCTTACAAAAAACAAACATTAAGGAGAAATTATGAAAAAGTTGTTTGCTAAAAAAGAGGTAGTAAAAAAGGAAGTTGTAGAATTTAAAGAACTGAATGATGAGCAGTTAGATAAAATCATTGGTGGGGATAGTCGAATCAGAATGGGATTTGATTTTTCAAAACTTTTTGGTAAATAATTATTTAGGAGAATAATATTGTGAAAATAGAATTTATACATTGGATTATTTTCTCAATTATAGAAGCTGTTTCTGTTGTATACTGCTATAAGAAAATAAGTAGAGTGAATAAAGTGAATATTCACTTTACTTTGTTGTGTTTAGGAATTGTATTTTTAACTGATTTCACTACTTTAATACATTATTCCATTAGATATATGATGTTTTTTATTCAACCATTATTTTTTTATTTATATTTTTTTAAAGTGATAAATTGTAAAATATAGTGCAAC
>NZ_KV817415.1:0-46890 GCF_001814695.1 Streptococcus sp. HMSC066E07 | reverse complement strand
AAATCCTATTGGCTTATAATTTGAGCTATTTTGAGTTTAACTAGCACCATGGGTAAGAAACTATATTTTAGAATCTCACAATCACACTAGCAAAGAAAAAGATTACCAATATAACGATTAAAACCAGTAAATAGATAATCCGTTGTTTCCTCATTTGAAGTTCTTCTTTTTCTTCTGTCGTCATGGAAAAAACAGCCTTGTTTCGGTTTAATAAGTACAAAATCAAGCCTTCTCCCCGTTGACCGCCAGCTGCCAAAACTCCCCAGAACTTAGGATGCTTCATCCCACGCGAACTGCAGCGTCTAATTCAACTAGTTTAAACAATTGATACACAAACAGCCCATTTGTTACGACGAGTAAACCAATCAAGGTCAGCAGATAACTCTTAGAAATTGGAATGATAAAAATAAAGAAAAGAAACAAGAGACAAATATTACATATAAAGGCCAGCAAAATCTTTTTGTTGCTCTTTACAACGTTTGTCGAATCCTCTAAGTGCTGAATCATGCGCTCATATCCTTTCAGCAATTCATCCAAACTAACCTGATACAAATCACTTAACTGCAAAACATACAAAATATCCGGATAAAATTTTTCTGTTTCCCAATTTGAGATGGTTTGTCTAGATACATTTAATTTTTCTGCGACATTTTCTTGTGTCAAACCACTCATCTGACGTGCTTCTTTTAATTTTTTCCCAATTTCCATTATCCCTCTCCTATCTTTCTACCTTTATTTTACTATTTTCGTTTATAAAATCTAGCAAAATTTTTTACATTTAGAAAAAATCCTGCCAAATAAATTTGACAGAGGATGTAATGCTTAAAGCTTTAAACTAATTTTGATTGCTTTTTCCATCGCCTTTTAAAATATTCATCAAAAAGGAGCAAAGCGGTGGCCAGAACCAGTGAGACAAGTACGTAATTCACCCAGATCCGGTCTCCTTTTATAAGCGGAGGATGAGTCATCAATCCATAATTTCCACCAGTTACGGCATTGACACCAACTAAAAACAAATCCAAAGCAAATGTGTAGCCCACAATCTCATACTTCTTCAACAGCTGCTTGTCATAGTGGTTGATAAGATAAACCAGCGAATTAACCAGCAGGCAGTAATGCCCCAGAAGAAATGAAAAGCTGGTGAGATGCGGAAAATCATAAGGGTCAAAAACTGGGTAACCAATTGCAAAAATCGCCCCGCTGACACCTAAAAGTGCAAAATACTGCTTGCTTCGGCATTTATCTGGCAGCAGCAACATGGCAAACATAGCTAAGCGGCAATGATAAAAAGGCAGATTATTTACAAATGAAATATGGAAACCAAAATACCAAGAATAAAGTATAACTAATTGAAAAGCTTGTAAATATTTAAAAGTTTTCTGATACAGTGGGTTTTGCGCATAGCGAACTGAAATGTAAATGAGGAACAAGAGAATTCCTATCATCGTCACATAGCTCATAGCAGAAATGGGAGGTGGTGCTGTCTTTTGAGTTGTTAAAAAATCATTCAGATTCAGCACAGCTTAATTTTCCTGTCTTACTGTTTCTTCTTGTTCTTGTCTAATTTGTTTAAAAATCAAAGAAACCACGAAAATTGCTAAAATCAAGGTCAATGAAACAAAAATATAATTAGCAATCATTCCATGATTTCCAACTAAAGGTGGTACTTTCAAAAAACCATAATTTCCGCCACTCACCAGATTTACAAATATCAATAAAAGATTCATACTAAAGCTAATCTCTACAATTCGCCGTAAATTCAACTGCTCACTATCATAATGATTCAGCAAATACGTAAGAGAATTTCCCAAAAGAGCATAATGACCAATCAAATAGGAGACTAAAGTGATGTGAGGAAAAGCAAATGGGTCAAATAAAGGATAGACCAATGCACAAATAGGTCCAAACACTCCTAAAAGCGCAAAATACTGTTTATAGGTTGAAGAATCAGGCAGAAACAAAATAGCAAACATCGCCAATCTGCAATGATAAAAAGGAAGTGATTCAGAAATTGGTGACAAGGTCACAATATACCAGCCATAAAGCACTAAAATTTGTAAACCTTGTACAGCTTTCAAAAAGTTCTGATAGCGCCTGTTTTTATGATATTTTACAGCACTATACATGACATAAATGATTCCTAAAAACATCATTCCATACCAAAATGGAGTTAATTGAGGGGCCTCCGTTTTATGACTTGTAAAAAATTCTTGTAGATTCATCTCCTACTCATCCATCCTATTACTTAATTCTTTAATAACACTCAGCTTTCTTGTTGTGGCGACAATACCTAACTTCTTTTCAAGAAAATTATTATTTAACTTCTTTTTTCTGGCAGCTCTTGGTAAATACATATAAAGGCAAGCTTCTCCAACTGCAAATATTTCGTCTGTAAAGTTCATTGCTTGTAGTTCTGCCAATTGCTCCGTTGGAATGTGATTGTTTGTAAAAACGAGATGAATCCGTGACGAATCCAACTCCTCAGAAAAGGGATTTCCTAAAATAGCATTTTCTAAATCGGACTTTTCTTTTACGATAATGGATAAATTTGCACCAATGTTTTCCAATATCACCTGATGCATGTGTTGGGCTAATTCTTCAGCTGGTAGGCTTGTTTCGCAAATCACATTGCCTGATTGAATATAACTTGAAACATTATCTAAACCAGATTGTTCCAACATTTGAACCAAATCACTCATCTTAGGAATCCGATTTGGTCCTGTTGGCATCACGCCACGAAGGAGGGCAAGATACTGTACTTGACGGTTACTCTTCATTCTCCAATTTCTCCACTAGACTGGCTAAGTTCATAGAGTTACTTCCTTTTATCAGCAATTGGTCCGTTGGTTTGAGTGCTTCTTTAACAGCCTTGACTAAGTCAGAAAATTGATCTTTTTCAGCATTTTTTACAAAATAATGGGCTTTTCCAGGCGGGAAAATTTCCTTAGCATAGGCAAATAGAGCAGCCATGTCCTCTCCATAAAGGAAAATTTCTGAGAGAATTTCTGGATTTAGGCTAGTTATCATGGCACCGTGCATTTGTTTAGAATCAGCCCCCAATTCTTTCATATCAGCTAAAACTGCCAGTTTCCGACCTTTTTCATTAAACGGAATCGTTGAAAATGTCTCCAAAATCAAGCGCATAGCGGTTGGATTGGCATTGTAAACATCTGAAAGGATATCTGCACCATTTTTAGCTTTCTTCCATTCGGTTCGATTTCGTGTTAATTCAAGCGTGGCAAATGCTTTTTGGATCTTATCTTGTGTTACTCCTTCTTTCAATGCCACATAAGCTGCAATCATGGCATTTGTTGCATTGTATTTCCCAGTTACTGGAAGGTCAATGGCGTTATCTAAGAAATTGGTTTCAAAAGTTAAACTATCTTTTCGTTCTTCTAATTTCGTTAGGAAAATATCTTCGTCTGGACCAAAACGGACTACATTTTGCTGGCTCGGTAGAAAATCATTGATAATCTTGTCCGCTGGAACGATTAAAAGACCCCCCTCTTTCATGCCGTTGGCAATTTGCATTTTTCCTTTTGCAATTTCATGACGACTTTTAAAGAATTCTAAATGCGCTTCGCCAATCAGTGTCACAATACCTACTTTTGGCTGAGCAATTGTGGACAGAAGGTGAATATCCCCCATGTGATCTTGTCCCATTTCCAAAACCAATTTTTCGGTGTCATCTGGCATGTGTAAAACCGTATAAGGAAGACCAATTTCATTATTGTAGTTTCCTTGCGTTTTATAAGTCTTGTAAGTTGTTGACAAGAGGTGAGACAGCATATCTTTGGTCGTCGTCTTACCGTTAGAACCTGTGACCGCAAAGACATCTACCTTCATTTTTTCCAGATAATACTGTGCCAAACGCTGCAACGCTGCCAATACATCATCAACTAAAATATAAGGATAGTCGTCCAATTCTTTTTCTGACAAGGTTGCCACAGCACCATTTTCAAATGCTGTCGCAATAAAGTCATGCCCGTCACGTGCTCCTTTAAGAGGCAAAAATAAATCCCCTTCTTCAATCAATCGGCTGTCAAATTCTACATTTCTAAATGTACAATTCGGAAATTGATGAACATCATTTTTGGCTTTCAATACAGAAGCTACTTCATAGAACGTTAATTGCATTTTTCTCACCTATATGTCTTAAATTTCTCTAACTCTCTCATTATACCACAGAATAACCTACTTTTACACATACTAGCTAAAGACATACTAAAACAATAGAAAAAAGAACCTTTCGGCTCTTTCAATCTTGTCTTACAACAAATGTTTTTCATGTTTTGTAAACGTTTCTTGGGCTAAAAGGACTAATTTCTCAATCAAATCCGTATAAGAAATGCCCATATTTTCCCAAAGCAGCGGATACATCGACCATTGAGTGAAACCTGGCATCGTATTTAGCTCATTAAGGAGAATCTCGCCCTTATCAGTATAAAAGAAATCGCAACGAGATAAACCAACACCGCCGATAGCATGAAATGCTTTTTCAGCATATTGACGCATAGTGGCAATGACATCTTCTGAGAGTTTTGCAGGAATATCCATGGTGATTTTGTTGTCAATGTACTTGGCTTCGTAGTCATAAAAAGCAACATCTTTCACTACCTCACCTGGCAAACTGCTTTTGACTCCTTTATTTCCAAGCAAACCGACTTCAATTTCACGCGCATTGACACCTTGCTCAATTAAGACACGGCTATCATATTTGAAAGCCAGCTCAAGAGCAGAGCGCAATTCATCTTGATTTTCAGACTTAGAAATGCCGACGCTAGAACCCATATTGGACGGTTTGGTAAAAACTGGGTAGGTCAGATTGGTCTCTACTTCTGCAATCTTTTCGTCTATGTTTTCCCCTTCAATCACTGCTACATAGGGAACTTGCGGAATGCCAGCAGAAGCTAATACACGTTTAGTCGTGATTTTATCCATAGCCACACTCGACGAAAGAATATTGCAGCCAACATAAGGCATTTTCAACACTTCAAGAAATCCTTGAATAGACCCATCTTCTCCCATTGGACCATGAAGAACTGGGAACACAACTGCCCCTTCTTCGTAAACGTCACTCGGCTTAATTTTTTGACTCTCAATGACGGTATCATTGGTCATCAATTTTTCATCAGCAGCCGGTTTCTTTGAAAATTCTTGTGTCTTGATGAAATCACCTGCTTGTGTGATGAAATAAGTCTTCACAAAGAATTTATCATAGTCAATCGCACGCATGACACTCTCAGCTGATAAGACAGAGACCTTTCTTTCCGCACTGCGACCACCGTAAAGGAGAATAATTTGTTGTTTTGCCATTTTTATACCTAACCTTCTTATCTTAAAAGAAATCTACAAATTTAATCGCTTTTTAGTATATCATATTTTAGATTGTTTTTGAATAGAAAAAGAGCTTCCATTTTCTTTTAAAGGAAAGCTCTATTTTCTTTTTTACAATTCTGTGCGATTCTCAATAGCCCGAAGCAGCGTCACTTCGTCTGCATATTCAATGTCAGAACCAACTGCTAATCCACGAGCCAGGCGCGTTACCTTGATACCAGCTGGTTTTAACACCCGCGAGATATACATGGAAGTCGCTTCACCATCTGCTGTCGCATTGGTTGCCACAATTACCTCTGTTACCTCACTATCCATCAACCGTGTAATGAGACTTTTCAGATTGATGTCATCAGGCCCAACACCATTCATAGGAGAAATCAATCCCTGCAAAACATGGTACAAGCCATGGTATTCTTGAATATTTTCCATAGCAGAAACATCTCGGCTATCTTCTACAACCAAAATAGTAGATTGATCACGTGTCTCATCGGTGCAGATAGCACAAGGATCATCATCTGTTAGATTACCACAAATAGAACAATAGGTCAGCTCACGTTTTGCTGCAAGCAAATTTTTAGCAAATTCATTGACATCATCATCACTCATACCAATCGTATAAAACGCCAAACGCGTTGCTGTTTTTATACCAATTCCTGGTAATTTAGAAAAGCTATCAATCAATTTTGCAATCGGTGTTGGATAAAGCATAGTATCCTTTCTAATTCATTGGATGTTGTTGTTGATACAAGTTAATAATATCACGAGTTATACTATGGCTAACGGTTGACGATAAGTTTGTATTATGCGGGAACACAACTGCCACTGCAATCTGCGGGTTGTTACTTGGCGCATAAGCCACTACATTCGTATTAATGGCTTCCTTTCCACCCGCAAAGGTTTCTGCTGTCCCTGTTTTGGCGCTAATCGGCACTGCTTCACCTTGTGACAAAGTACGCCCTGTAGTAAATCCGCTTGTACCATGAACTACTTGATAAAAACCTTGTCGAATCAAATCCATATTCTCTTTTGAAATATCAACTTTATTCAGCTCTTTGGTTGACTTGGATTCAATCAGCTTTCCAAGACCACCCGTCTCATTATTGTCATAAATTCCTTCTACTAAGTGTGGTGCAATACGAGTACCGCCATTAGCCACCGTTGCAGCATATTGCGCCAACTGCATTGGAGTATAGTTATCAAACTGCCCAAAAGCATTGGTTAAGTAGTTCGCAAACGTATATTTCTTAGGTGTGTAACCTTCTGATTCACTTGGTAAATCAATTCCTGTAGATGCTCCCAAACCATATTGAGCAAAAGCTTTACGCAATTTGTCCATAGAGGAATCCAAATTCGTCAAATCAATTGCCATATTGGGCGTATAAGGCGTTCCCATCATATTTAAAGCTAGCTGAACCATATAAGTATTGGATGAATATTCTAGTGCCTCTAAAGCCGTAATTTGGCGAGCCCCATATTGTGTGAACCAAGAAGTGATGGCAGAGGAGCCTCCAAAAGAAATCGGTTGATCTGTCAGAACTTGGTTACCTGTGATAGCTCCAGATTCCCAGCCAGCTGTTAAAGTAGCTCCTTTCACCACAGAACCCGGCACAAAGTTGTTCATAATCGTTCCAAGAGAGTCTGTTGTTAGTTCTCCTGTATTGGTATCGTGCTTCAGACCAGCCATGGCTAAAATAGCACCCGTTTTAGGATTCATCGCAACAGCATAGACCCCTTCAGAATATGTCGCATTTCCGCTCGCTAATTCCGCACTAAAATACTTTCTCAAAATGTCTTCTACACCGTTCAGAAAAGCTAAATCTGTTGTTAATTTTAGATTATTTCCTTTACTACCATTGGAAATATTTTTCACGCTTTCCATATTTCCATTTTTATCAAGATTGATTTCTTTGACTGCGCGTTTTCCTTGAAGTGTAGATTCATATTGTTTTTCCAAATAACTCGTTCCAACACGATCATTAAGAGAATAGCCTTTTTTCAAATAAGCATCCACTTCTTCTGCGGGTAGCCCTGCCTTTTCACTTGAAACACTTCCGATGATAGAAGCCAAAGAAGTATCCAACACTTTCCTGTCCCAGCTAGTGGTAATACTGATACCAGACAGTTCTTTCGAGCTAGAGGCGATTGTCGCAATCTGATCAGCTGATAAATTATCCGTACGAATATTTCCCGTTTCAAAATTAGAAATAGCATTCATCTGACTAAACAAATAAATAGCTTTTTTATCTTCATCTGAGTAGTTTAACTTTGCTACATCAACATTCTTAACGGCATTATTATAAATCTGAGACTCTGCCAAACGATTTCCATCTGTACCATATTTTTTATTTTTAGGCAGCTGATTAACGACCTTCTTATAAACCTCGCTGTCTGCCAAATAATAATCTACTTGTTGACGCTCAGTAACATCTGCGTTGGAAATAGAAACCAATGGAAGCAATTTTTGAGCAATTTCTTTAATCTTTGCAGCCGTCATTTTGTTACTACGTGTGAAAGAAACGACTTGCTTGGTTGTATTCTCAACCAACGGTTTCCCACTCGAATCATAAATCTGCCCCCGAACCGAGCTGGTCGTCACCTTAGTCTTACTAGCTGTCGCTAATTTTTTTGTATAAAAATTCCTATGGACAACCTGCATATAGCCCAAACGCACAATCAAACTCATAAACAGTAAAATCACAATTCCAAATAATAAATTCAAGCGTCGTGGGATTGAATGGCTATTAAATGTTCTTTTTTTCTTAGACATGGTATCTCTCATTCTAGTCAAAATGCTATCTTTTATTGTACCATAAATCCACCTAAATGAAGTCGTGGAAAATGGAAAAAATTGATAAAATACACAGCTAAAAAATGAAAGCTTTGCATGATATTAAAAAGCCCTGCTTACGCAGAGCTTACAATATTTTATTGGGCTTATTTCCCAAGATAGTATTCGTTGACAAGATTCAATTTTTCATCAAATTCAAATACAAGCGGTGGGAAATTAGGAATTTCCACATTCATGATTTCATCATCTGATAATTGTTTGATATGTTTTACAAGGGCACGGATAGAATTACCATGTGCACCTACGAATACATTTTTACCGTCTTTCAAAGCTGGAGCGATTTTATCTTCCCAGAATGGAAGAGCACGTTCCAAGGTTACTTTCAAGTTTTCTGCATCTGGAATAACAGAGTCATCAAGGTTTGCATAGCGACGGTCAGTATGTGCTGAATATTGATCATCTTTTGCCATAGCTGGTGGCAATACATCATAAGAACGACGCCAAATATGAACTTGTTCGTCACCCCATTTTTCAGCTGCTTCAGCTTTGTTTTGACCTGTCAAACCACCATAGTGACGTTCATTCAAGCGCCATGATTTTTCAACTGGTACCCAAAGTTGATCTGCTGCTTCAAGAGCAAGATTTGTTGTTTTAATAGCACGTGTCAAAACAGATGTGTATGCTTGGTCAAACTCAATACCAGCTTCTTTAATCAATTTACCAGCATCAATAGCTTGTTGCGTTCCCTTTTCAGACAAATCAACATCAGCCCAACCTGTAAAGAGGTTTGCTTTGTTCCATTCAGACTCACCGTGGCGAGCAAAAACTAATTTTACCATTAGAAATTCTCCTTTGATTTTTGAAAACTGTCTCACAGTCACTACTATATTTTACAAAATTTTTTCAAAAAAATCCAGTATCAGTGGGAGAATATTTGATTTTTGATAATTTACTTTATTCAAGCGTATACATCAATTCCTTAACTATTTTTCGAGCACTCATGACAAATTCCGTACATCAAGACTTGTGTCTTTGTAATTTTATAACCTGTTTGTTCTTCAGCTTCGCGCTTCAAATCAGGTATATCTACATCTTCAAAGTCTGCAATTCGACCACATTTTTCACAGACAACATTCAGATGTTCGTGCCCCATAAAATCAAAATAAGTCGTTTTATCATGGCTAATCTTAATTTCTTCTACAAAGCCCTCTTCCACCAAAACTTTGAGATTATTATAAACTGTTGCTAAACTCATATTAGGAAAGTCAGGAAGTAAATCATGATAAATTGCTTCCGCACTTGGGTGTTCATGCGTCCGAATCATATAGTCAATGACTGCCTTTCTAGTCTCTGTAATACGGACTCCCTTTGTTTTCAATCGTTGAATAACGTTTTCATAATCACCTTGAACCGTGAGTTCTAAATAAGGATGTGACTTCATTTCCTACCTGCTCATAATTTTTTCCTTTATTATATCACGAAAATAGGAAAATGCGTATTTAGAATGATTGCAAATAAATGCAAATGATAAAGTTAGTCTCCTTATCTGCCCTTTTACAAGAAAAAAACCTATTGTTCAACGCCGAAACGTTGAAACAATAGGTTTTTTTAAAAATTGCATTATTTAACAGCGTCTTTAAGAGCTTTACCTGCTTTAAATGCTGGTACTTTAGAAGCTGCAATTGTGATTTCTGCACCAGTTTGTGGGTTGCGACCTTTACGAGCTGCACGTTCACGAACTTCAAAGTTACCAAAACCAATCAATTGAACTTTTTCACCAGCTGCAAGGTATTCAGTTACTGCTGCAAATACAGCGTCAACTGCTGCTGCTGAATCTTTCTTAGTCAATTCTGTAGCTTCTGCTACTTTTGCAATCAAATCTTGTTTGTTAGCCATTTAACAAATCCTCCAAAAAATTTTATGAGTTAGCAGTTACTAACTCTAACAAGTATTATCATATCTAAAAATTACTATTAGGTCAAGCACAAAACGAACTTTTTTCTATCTTTCCGAAAATATCCAACTTATTCATAGCGAATAAGAACTGCCCAAGCATTTTCCCCAGTATGTGTTTGGATAATAGAACCCGTTTCTAAAACAGGAATCGGAGCTGTCACAAATTGTTGCAACACCTGTTTCATCTCATTTGCCAACTCAGCAGTCCCTGCATACGAGATTCCAATCTCAGCCACTTTTTTATCTTTTAAGCCTTCAGCTAAATCATTGACCCATTTTTTAAAGGTTTTTACACCACGCCCCTTAACAATCGGTTGTAATTCGTGGTTTTTCATTTGCATAACCACTCGAATATTAAGCAGCGAACTGAGAAGACCAGTCACACGACTAATACGACCGCCTTTTACAAGATTTTCAAGCGTTGAAACACCAATATACAATTCTGTTTTTTCGCGCACTTCTTCGATTTTTGCTAAAATAGCATCAAAGTCTGCACCTTCTTTTGCTAGTTTTGCAGCTTCAACCACTTGAAACTTCAATGCTTGATCCGTAAAGGAGCTATCAATCACTGTTACATCCACATTTGCCAAGGTTGCACCTTGACGTGCAGCTTCGACCGTTCCAGATAAAGCATGCGACATATGAATAGATATGATTTTATCGGCAGTTTCTCCGAGTGTTTCAAAGATTTCTGCAAAAACACCAACTGGTGGTTGACTGGTCTTCGGTAGATTTTTACTTGACTGCATCAAATGAAGAAATTCTCCTTCTTTTAAGTCAGCGTCTGAATAAACAACACCGTCTACCATTACAGACAAAGGGACGATTGTAATCTCTAAATCCTCTACAACTTGCGGTTCAATCGTAATAGATGAATCCGTTACAATTTTGATTTTTGTCATGGTTTTCCTACTTTTATAAATTTTATCTATTTAATTTATTATATCAAAAAAATAACTTTTTGTGGAATAATTTTTCTGGATAAAATATGTAAAAGTTGTGTAAGAACCTCTTACTTTTCTAAATAGACATAATTATTAAATTTTCAGAAAATAATTGACAGTCTTTTATTTTTTTGTTAGCCTAGTGATGTATCATGCTGAAGCAATTGCTTTTAAGAAAGGGTTGATAAATGAAACAGACAAAATTTTTAGGAATTCTTTGTCTTGCTCAGGTTATGATTTCAATTACAGTTGGTTCTAGCCACTTTTCGTGGTGGCAACTGCTATATGGAGATAAGCAGACCGGGCTGCTATTTTGGGAGTCACGCTTGCCAAGGACAATTAGTATTCTCCTAGCAGGCTTTAGTATGAGCATTGCCGGGCTTCTTATGCAGACTGTTACACAAAATCATTTTGCTGCTCCTAGTACAGTTGGAACGGTCGAGGCTGCGAAATTTGGTATGTTGCTCAGTTTATTTTTCTTTCCGTCAGCCACATTAGCGCAAAAAATGCTATTTGCTTTTGTATCTGCTATTTTTTTTACAATTATTTTTATTAGATTTATCAGAAAATTCTCATTTAAAGAAAAATGGTTGTTACCGCTTGTCGGAATTATTTATAGTGGGGTGATTAGCGCAGCTGGAGAAATCATTGCTTATCGTTTTGATCTTGTCCAAAGCATGACTTCATGGACACAAGGCTCTTTTTCCATGATTCAGAAACATCAATATGAATGGTTGTTTTTAAGTTTAATCATCTTGATTGCGGTATGGAAACTATCAGCCACGTTTACCATTATGAATCTAGGGGAAAATGCCAGTCATAATCTAGGCATTTCCTTTTACCAAATGGAGGGAATGACGTTGTTTCTCATTGCATTGACAACAAGTGTGACGATGATTACAGTCGGCTCTCTTCCATTTATCGGAGTCATTGTTTCAAACATCATTCGGAAATTTTATGGTGACCATATCACGCGCATTAAGGGACTGACCGCATTAACTGGTGCCTGTCTCATCTTAGCCTGTGATATTGTAGCGCGTCTAGTCATTCGTCCTTACGAAGTCTCCGTCAGCTTGATTTTAGGAATTTTGGGTAGTTTGGCGTTCGTGTATCTTTTGTGGCGAGGTGCTGCTCATGAATAAAATGAAGAGTCAAACAAGAAATCGCTTACTTTTATTGCTTTTGGTAGCTAGCTTGAGTGGCTTGTTATATCTCATGCCAATGGACTATCCTTTAACAGGTTTTATTATGAAATTGCGCTTGCAAAAGTTACTAGCCTATCTCTTAGTCGCCATAGCTGGAAGTCTTGCTACAATCAGCTTTCAAGCAATCACAGAAAATCGTTTTTTAACACCAAGCATTCTTGGAATGGAATCTCTCTATGTCTTTATGCAGACGATTTATCTTTTCTTTGCTAGCAAATTCATCGGCAATACCAGTCACCCTTTGCTTGAGTTTATCTTAGTCTTACTCATACAGTGCGGCTTCTTTTTCTGCCTGCAACCTGCATTAAAAAAGCTACTCCAGCAAGGATTTCTATTTATTTTATTGATTTGTATGGCACTAGGGACGCTATTTAGAAGCGCTAGTACATTCTTGCAAGTGCTAATGGATCCTAACGAATATGATAAACTGTAGACAAAACTTTTTCCTTCCTTTCAACGAATGAATATGGATATTCTATCTGTCGCTACAATCATCATTGGACTAGCAGGTTTGTATTTGTTAAAGAAGAACGCTATTTTGGATGTTTTTCATTTGGATAAAAAGACAGCGACTATTTTAGGTGTAGAAGTTGAAAAAGAGCAAAAAAAGATACTATGGGCAATTGTTTTGCTGACTTCAACGACAACTGCTCTCGTTGGACCCATGATGTTCTTCGGCTTTATGATGTCCAATTTAGACTATCTGTTAATCAAAGAATACCAACACAAATGGTTGTTCTCAGTAGCAATTTTACTCAGTTTTCTTTCTCTGACCACTGGGCAAATGCTGGTAGAGCGCGTCTTTCAGCTCCAAATCAATGTCAGCATGGTCATTGAGCTTGTCGGAGGGCTATTCTTCTTTTATCTTTTAGCTAAGGAGGCAAAACGCTAGAATGCAATTTAAAAATGTTGGCAAATCATTTGGAAATCAAGCAATTTTAGAAGATATTCAACTGAATATTTCACCGAGCAAATTCACCGCCTTTATTGGACCAAATGGTGCTGGAAAATCAACGCTGCTTTCTATTATGAGCCGTTTGCTCAAGAAAGATCAGGGGTTTCTCAGTATCAAGGGAAAAGAAATTGAAGCGTGGAACTCAAAAGAGCTCGCCAAAGAATTAACCATTTTAAAACAAAAAATCAATTACCAATCTAAATTAACGGTTGAAGAATTGGTTTCTTTCGGTCGCTTTCCTTATAGTCAGGATCGTTTGACAAAAGAAGATTTCAAAAAAGTAGAGCAAGCACTTGAATATCTGGACATTCTTGATTTAAGAGACCGTTTTATTGATACACTATCCGGAGGTCAATTGCAGCGCGTTTTTATCGCTATGGTGCTCACTCAAGACACTGATTTTATCCTTTTGGACGAGCCACTAAACAATCTAGATATTAAGCAAAGTATTTCTATGATGAAAATCTTGCGTTCTCTCGTTGATGACTTAGGAAAAACGATTATCATTGTCATTCATGACATCAATATTGCCAGTCAATATGTTGATGAAATTATCGCCTTTAAAGACGGAAAAGTCTTTTACCAAGGCACAACCAATCAGGTCATGAGAAAAGAAATTTTAGATCCATTGTATGAAATGGACATTACCCTTGGTGAAATCAATGGTAAAAAAGTTTGTATTTATCTATAATATTAATTTTGGAGGATTTCTAATGAAAAAGAATACAAAAACACTACTTCTATCTCTCTTCACAGCTATTGCAGTTGTGCTACTCGCTGCTTGCGGAGCCACTAAACAGACCAATTCAAAAACGACAAATTCTTCATCTGCTTCTAGTGAAGTCACTGTCAAAACAGCAAATGGAGATGTGAAAGTCCCTACCAACCCTAAAAAAATTGTAACACTAGATTTAGGTGCAGCTGATACCATTCGTGCTTTAGGTAAAGAAAGCAGCATTGTCGGTATGCCAAAGAAAACTCTTCCTGCTTACTTAAAAAATTTACCAAGTAGCATTAAAAATGTAGGTAACATGAAAGAACCAGATATGGAAGCTATCGCAGCTTTAAAACCAGACTTGATTATTGCTTCTGGTCGTACAGCTCAATATGTCAAGAAACTCAAGGAGATTGCCCCTACTGTATTATTCCAAACAGACAACAAAGACTACTGGGGTTCTACCAAGAAAAACATCCTTTCTTTAGCAAGTATCTTTGGGGAATACGGAACCAAAAAAGCTAAAAGTGAATTAGCTAAATTAGACAAAGAAATTCAAACTGTTGCTGCTGCCAATGAAAAATCAAATAAAAAGGCTCTGACGATGATGTTAAATGAAGGTGCAATGTCTGCTTTCGGAGCTAAATCACGTTTTTCTTTTCTTTACAGCACTTTGAAGTTCAAACCAACAGATGCTAAAATTAAGGAATCAAGACATGGACAAGAAGTCAGCTTTGAAAGTATCAAACAAATCAATCCAGACATTATCTTTGTTCTGAACCGCACTCTTGCTATCGGTGGGGACAATTCGGCCAATAAAGACTTACTGAATAACTCACTGATCCAAGAAACAAATGCAGCTAAAAATAAAACTATTGTAAACTTGACATCTGACCTTTGGTACCTCAGCGGAGGCGGACTCGAATCAACAAAATTGATGATTGAAGATGTAAAAAATGTAGCTGGGAAATAATATAAAAGAGCTGAAGAAAACCTTAAATGGATTTCCTTCAGCTCTTTTATCGTCCCCAACTTCTAATCATCTTCTACCGCGAAACCATCATTTGTGATGAAATGATGTTCTAAAATTCCCTCATTTCCAAATAAAACTCCGTGGAGAACACCGCCATAGACAGCTCCGCCATCCATACCAATTTTTTGATCCTGCGTTTGCCAAAGGCGACTTGTCCCAGGCATCTCAGAAAAAAGATAAAAAGTCGGAGTATGCCCAAATACAATTATTTTCCCTGTTTGATTGAGACCTTGATGAAAGGGCTCACGTATCCAAACTTTTTGATAATCGCTTGTTTCATGCCAATCTTTTAAAGTTAAGTCAACTCCAGCGTGTACAAAAATATAGTTATCTGTTTCAACAAAGAAAGGCATCTGACGAATAAAAGACACGAGGTCTGGCGCCTCTTCCGACACGCGCTTTGCGTCTTCAACTCCATCAACAGGAGTATCTAAAGGTCGCCCCAAAATGGAATTGATTGTTGTATCTCCACCATTGCGACGATAATGAGCATAGCCACTCTCAGGATTGTCCAACCAAGTTAAAAACATGTATTCGTGATTTCCAGAAATACAAATCGCTCCTTGCTTTTCAACAAGTTCTTTCACACACTCCAAAACAGCGCGGCTATCTTCCCCACGGTCAATCAAATCCCCTAAAAAGATGAGTTGGCTTTTTCCATCCCATTTTTTGAGTAATTCTTTTAGCATTTTTGCTTTTCCATGTACGTCACCAATTACAAAATAATTTGTCATGATTACCTCCTGATAACAACTCATTTAGCACAAGCCAAAAGGTGTTTCATTTTTTCAAGAGCTCTCTAGCCTGCGTGAGGGCTGCTTGGGTCACATTTTCACCCGCCAACATTTTGGCAATTTCTTCGACACGCTCCTCATCTGATAACAAACGAACAGTTGAAACAGTCGAATGTTCATCAGATAATTTCTCAATGAAAAATTGATAATCCGCAATGGCAATCACTTGTGGCAAGTGCGAAATTGCGAGGACTTGTCCGTTTGAGCCAATTTTATGAATCTTTTGAGCAATAGCTTGTGCAACACGTCCCGATACGCCTGTGTCCACTTCATCAAAGACAATGCTAGTCTTGCCTTCCTTACGAGAAAAAGCAGATTTGATTGCCAACATCAAACGAGACAATTCACCTCCTGAAGCAACCTTAACGAGTGGTTTGTAATCTTCACCGGGATTAGTCGAAATATAAAATTCAACGTGTTCATTTCCTTCACGACTAAATTTCCCTTTGGTAAATTGAACTCGAAAATTCGCCTTTTCCATATAGAGGTCTTGCAGTTCTTGCTGAATCTCTGCTTCTAACTGCTGGGATAATTCGTGCCGAGCCTGACTAAGACTGCTTGCTAGAGAAACCAAGTCTTTTTCCAGCTTTTTCAGCTCTTTGTCCAAATCATCTGATGAAAGATTTTTCCCAGTAAGTAGAGCATATTCTTTAGAAATCTGCTCAAAGTAAGCTAGGACATCATCTACTTGACCACCGTATTTGCGAGTAATACTATAGATTAAATCTAGGCGATTTTCTACTTCTAAGAGACGGCCACCATCAAAATCCAAGTCTTCTAGAATATCCTCCAAACGCTTTGTCACCTCTTCCAACACATAGTAAGATTCAGAAAGGTTGGTCGCAATTTCTTTGTAAGTGGCGTCGTAGTCTTCAATAGCTTCCATGTCATTCATGGCAGATCGAACATTTGCTAAACTAGAAAATTCTTCATCATCCAGCATGGCATAAGCATTGGTCAAAGTGTCTGCAATCTGCTTATGATTGAGCAACTTATCACGTTCTTGATTTAAAGCTAAATCTTCACCTGCTTTTAAATTAGCTGCTTCAATCTCTGCAATTTGATATTCCAGCATGTCAATCCGCGCTTTATTTTCTTCTTGATTCTTTTGAATCGTCAAGACCTGCTTGCGCAACTGACGATACTGATCAAAAATCTGTTGATAATCAGTTTTGAGCTTGAAAAATGCGTCATCTCCAAACTCGTCCAACATGGCAATATGCAGCTGCGGTCGCATGAGTTCTTCTTGGTCGTGCTGACCGTGAATATCCACCAAATGCTGTCCAACGGCTCGTAAGACAGACAAATTAACCATTTGACCATTAATACGACTGACACTACGTCCATTTTGAAAAATTTCCCGCCGAATAATCAGCTCCTCTGTCATATCAAGTCCTTGCTGCTCAAAAATTTCAACCAAAGCCTTACTTTGTTCAATCGCAAACAGCCCTTCAATCTCTGCTTTTGATGCACCGTGACGAATCACATCTGTTGTCGCGCGGCTTCCTAGCATCATGTTCATAGCATCAATGATAATAGACTTTCCGGCCCCTGTTTCACCTGTCAAAACAGTCATGCCTTGCTCAAAATTGAGGGAAATCTCTTCAATAATTGCAAAATTTTTAATGGAAATTTCAAGTAACATAGGCTATCTACCAATTCCTGATTTGTTCCAATACCTGATGAGCCATTTCTTCACTACGGAAAATAAGGAGAATCGTGTCATCATCGGCTAAAATACTAAAAATGTCATTAGAGAAATCTTCTACAATTTGTCGCTTCACAAAAGCTGTGCTTCCAGGGACAAGATTGAGATTGATCATATTTCCCAATAGCTCAAACTTTAAGATATTATTGTCTGCTAACTTCAAACTCGTACTAGCTGATTTCGGTAGTTCATAAATATAAGTGTTATTTTTCAGCGGAATTTTGACAATGCCCAATTCTTTAATATCACGCGAAACAGTTGCCTGTGTTGCTGTAATTCCTGATTTCTTCAAATATTCTACAATTGCTTCTTGTGTTCCAACTTCATAGTCCGACACAAAATGTCTAATTTTTTCTAATCTTTCCTTTTTATTCATCTTTAAATTCCTTATGTGCTGTCTCTACGACCGTTGTAATCATTGTTTTTACTAGATTTTCTGGGTGAGAACTTTTTTCTAAATAGGCTAAAAATTCCACATTCCCATGCCCACCTTGAATAGGGGAGAAATCCAGACCTTGGACAGAAAATCCGGCTTCAACCATAAAGTCCGTTACTTTTTCTAAAACTGCTTGATGCACTTTTTTATCTTTCACAATCCCATTTTTGCCAATTTGCTCTCTTCCTGCTTCAAACTGAGGTTTGATGAGAGCCACAACTTTTCCATTTTCAGCCAAAATCTTATACAGAGCTGGCAAAATGAGACCAAGCGAGATAAAACTAACATCAATGGAAGCAAAGCTAGGTGTCTCCTCAAAATCAGCTACTTTGGCATAACGAAAATTAAACTGCTCCATGCTGATGACGCGTTCATCTTGGCGCAATTTCCAAGCCAATTGATTGGTGCCGACATCTACCGCATAGACCTGTCGTGCCCCGTTTTGTAGCATGACGTCCGTAAAACCGCCCGTTGATGCCCCAATGTCCAACGTGACCTGATTTTCAACTGAAATTTCAAAAATCTGCAAAGCCTTTTCTAATTTTAAACCACCACGGCTAACATATTTGAGCTTTTCACCTTTGAGTTTTAACTCAATGCCTTCATCAATTTTTTCGCCAGGTTTATCAAAACGCTCACCATTCGCAACAGCAACGACTAAGCCCGCCATCACACCGCGCTTGGCCTGTTCTCTTGTTTCAAAAAGCCCTTGCTTATAAGCTAGAACATCTACTCTTTCTTTCGTCATTGAGTTTTAAACTTTCTATTATCTTTCTGATAGCCGCGCCTGAAAAAGCAATCTCTGCTTCTACTTCTGCCAATAAATATTCTGTTTCCTCTAGCTGTTCTTCAAAGAATCGCTTTGCTCCATTCAAGCCCAAAATAGCTGGATAGGTGGCTTTTTCTGCTGCCACATCTTTCTGCGGTGTCTTGCCCAAGTCTTCAAAGTTTGCTGTGATATCTAAAATATCATCTCGCACCTGAAAGGCTAGTCCCAGCAGCTGACCTATTACTTTCAATTTTTCCTGCTGTGATTCTCCTACTTCAGCAATCAAACCCGCAGCAACAAACGGATAGGTCAGGAGTTTGCCAGTCTTATTGGCATGAATATTCTGTAGCTCTACTAAACTGATGTCCTTTCCTTCACCCTGCATATCAAGGACTTGACCTCCGACCATACCAAAAGTTCCAGCCGCTAATGACAATTCTGCAATCAAATTTACCTTGATTTGACTAGGTAGTGCCGCTTCTGCTATCAAGGCATAAGAATCCAAAAAGAGAGAATCTCCCGCTAAAATAGCCATTGCTTCGCCAAATTTCTTGTGGCTGGTCAAGCGACCACGACGATAATCATCATCGTCCATAGCCGGCAAATCATCATGAATCAAGCTACCTGTATGAATCATTTCAAGTGCTGCTGCCACTTGGAAATGTGCTTCTGTCAGTTCAAGTCCTAGACCTTCTAACAATTCTAAAAGTAAAAGAGGACGAATTCGCTTACCGCCTGCATTAACTGAGTAAAGAATCGCTTCTATCAAATCAGCAGATACTGCTTTTTTAGCATAAAAAGTCTCAATAGCTTGCCCAATTCTAGCTAATTTTTCGTCTTGTTTCATTCCATTTCCGTTTCTGTGCCATCAGCCTGCATAACTTTTACCAGCGTTTTTTCTGCCTGATCTAGTGTTTTTTGCAATTCTTTTGAAAGCTGCATCCCCTTTTGAAACTCAGAAATCGCTTCTTCCAAAGGAACATCTCCGTTTTCTAGCTTCTGTACGATAACTTCTAAGTCTGCTAAATTTTCTTCAAATTTCTTTTCTTTCGACATCTTTTACCTCAACTTCTATCTGACCATCTCGCATCAAAATGGTTAATTGATCTTTCTTATTGACTTTCTCAATAGATTCTAACACCTGTTCATCTTTTTTGACAATAGCATAACCCCGAGCCACAATTCGGCTAGTATCCAGCATGAGCAAAGCGTCAGACAGACGCTTGACTTCAGCCACTTTATGGTCATAAACAACTGCCATATTGCTACGCAGAAGCCGTTCCAACTGATCTACACGCTCTTGATAAATCTGAACCTGCCTTAAGGGAGCTAGAGCCTCTAAACGATGTTGTAAAAGTCTTGCTCGCTGCACTTCCTCGTTATAATATTCGCGAATTTTTTGCTTGAGCCGTAAATTTAGTTGATCTAATTTTTGCAGGTAGCTATCATATAGTCGTTCTGGTTGGCGAAAAATGACAGACTGACTCAGCTTAGCTAATCGCTCACGATTGTAAGTAAAACGATTAGACATGGCAGCTGCTAACCGATTTTGTTGCTGCTGCAAGTGTGCTAGGAGATCCAGCTTTGTTACAGGTGTTGCTAATTCAGCAGCCGCCGTCGGCGTTGCAGCGCGTCTATCTGCAACAAAATCTGCCAAGGTCGTATCCGTTTCATGCCCTACACTCGAAATGATCGGAATGTGCGATTCAAAAATTGCACGGACAACCACTTCTTCGTTAAATGCCCAAAGGTCTTCAATCGAGCCACCTCCTCGACCGATAATAAGGACATCTAAATCATTTCGCTCATTAGCACGACGAATATTTTCTGCTACTTCAGCAAACGCTCCTTCGCCTTGCACCTTCGTCGGATAAAGAATTATCTCAACTCCCGGAAAACGACGACTAACAGTTGTGATAATATCGCGAATCACTGCTCCACTAGGACTGGTCACTACTCCAATTTTCTTTGGAAATTGCGGTAAAGCTTGCTTAAAGCGCTCCTCAAAAAGCCCTTCCTCGCCTAGCTTTTTCTTGAGCTGCTCAAACTGAATCGCCAAAGCTCCGATACCGTCTGGCTCCGCTTTTTCAATGATAATAGAATAAGATCCACTCGGTTCATAGAGTTGAACACGACCGATGACATTAATCTTCATACCCTCTTCCAAGTCAAAACCTAACTTCTTATAAACACCACCCCAAATTGTGGCCTGAATGACTGCTTTTTCATCTTTGAGAGAGAAATATTGGTGATTAGGTCGCCTACGAAAATTAGAAACTTGCCCCGTCAGATAAACTCGTTCTAAATAAGGATCTTTATCAAACTTTAATTTTAAGTATTTGGTTAAGGTTGACACGGATAGATACTCAGACATTCCTCTCCTTTCATTTCCTGTAATGCTTCTTTATTCATAATTTTTATTATACCAAACAATCTATAAAAAATCATTTCCATCCCTCAACGAAAAAGGAAAGACTAGTTTCCCATATCTTAAGCAGAACCTAGCCCAACAAACTTGCTAAAATATACAAAAAATAGATATGTGCAGGATAGAAAATGTAGAAAAATAACTTCATACCACGACCTTTTTCACCGTTGTAAAAATACATTGGAATAACCGCAAAAACCATCATCCATTGTACAGACGTTGGATCTGTTGGATACACGAATAAAGAGACTAGTGTTAATACCGCCATTTATGCTATGCGGTGTCTGCGGAAGAGATAAAAGAGAAGACCAAGGTAAACCATGACATCCCCTCCTTCAACCACGAGAATGTTCGGAATAGCCATGATAAAAAAAGCAATAATTTGAACCATAAGAGGTGATATATTTTCACTAGCTAGATAACCCGATAGAAACAAAGCTGGCAGAGCCAGAAGAATCGGTAAATGAAAAAGGCCCAATCCTTTCCAGAATGAATAAAGTTTCTTTTCTTTCATACCCTCAACCATCAAATCCCAAGCACAGCTAGATATGCCCACTAAGAAAAAGGCGCCAAAAGCATTATTCGCCAGCCAAACTTGACCATTAGTGAAAAAGTGACTGACAATCATGTTCCCAATAATCATAAACCATGTCATAAAGAGCAACCGTTTCAAATAAGCTTTTCGATTATGCGTATAATAAAAACTATCAGCTGCCAAAAACATAAAAAGAGGAAAAACGATGCGCCCGAGCATTGTTAGCCACATCGGGGCGCCAAAAGCACCAAACATTTCGTGAATATGATCTAAAAACATAAGAAAAATGGCTAAAAATTTCAAGTTCGTTGCATTTGATACTTTCTTTAAAGATTGTAACATCATAAATTCTTCATTTCATTTTTTTCAACAAGCATTATCTTATCGAAAATTTCCCATTCTTTCCATTACATAAACTTACATTTTCAGAAAGAAAAGTGACATTTTTATAAGACAAAAAAATAAGGGCAAGATAAAAATCTCAACCTCATTAGATGCAATGGATTTTCATAAGATAGTGGATATTGAAAAAGTTCATTCTCCCTTTCAACTTGTACTAAGCCTCATGAGCTAAATATTACTTTTATAAATAGCTAATAAAAGTTAAACTTTCCAATTTTTTAAATGCTTTTGTAGGCTTTTTCATTATAACATATTTTCTTTTTTAGCTAGCTTCTTCATCCACTTAGGGATTTCTTTGCTGATTTCTGTTGGCAAGACTACATAGTTTTCTTTGCTTAACTCCTCTGCAATGGCTGAATGCAGATAGACTGCTGCTGCTACACGTTCCAGTAAAGAACTAGTCTTGAACTGCCCTACAAAGCCTGCAATCATGCCTGCAAGAGTATCTCCCATGCCACCCGTTGCTTGATAAGGGCCGCCTATGTTCAGTTGGAAATAATCTGCATTTCCACTTTGGAAAATAGTCGTTCCGTGCTTCTTTTGAACAACGATAGTTCCAACAGGAAAAGAATTAACAGCTTCTTGGCTTTTTTCAACCGTTTGCTCAGCTATCTTTAGTCCGCTCAACCGCTCCCACTCTTTTTGATGCGGGGTAAAAATCGTCTGTGCTTTTGGAAATGGCAGAGTTTCTTTGCTAAAGAGGGAAATAGCCCCACCGTCCATGATGAAAACTTGATGTTCACTGACAAGTTCCACTATCAACCGTAAAGTGGCTTTTTCAAGTTTACTTTCAGCTAAACCTGGTCCAATCAATACTACATCTGCTTTTTGGACTTGCTCGGACAATAGCTTTTTATCTTGTACATCAAAAGCCATTGCTTCTGGTAAATGAGCGTGAAGAGCTGCGATATTTTCTCTATCCGTCGCAACCATCACTAGACCAGCTCCGCTATGAACTGCCACTAAGGCTGCCATGATAATCGCTCCACCAAAAGGATACGTCCCGCCAATCAACAACAAACGACCGTAATCTCCCTTGTGACTATTGAGCGCACGTGGCTGAATAATCTTTTTCAATAATGTATAGCCTACTACTTCCATGTTTGCTCCCTTCACCTATGCCAGTAGAGAAGTGACACCCTTGTTTACCTTTGTTTTACCATAAAAGAAATAGACATGTCGCATTCTATTTCTTCAAACTCCGCTTGCAAGCTCGATAAGTTTGCTCCATGAGCATAGTAATGGTCATCGGACCAACCCCTCTTGGTACAGGAGTGATGAGACTCGCGATTTCAGATACTTCATCAAATTTCACATCACCAATCAACTTACCATTTTCATCACGGTTCATGCCAACATCAATCACGACCGCGCCTTCTTTGACAAAATCTTTAGTCACAAAATGCCCACGACCGATAGCGACAACTAAAATATCAGCTTCTTTTGTAATCTCTGACAAGTGATGTGTCCGTGAATGCGTCAGAGTTACTGTTGCATTTTTAGCAAGTAAAAGCTGTGCCATAGGCTTTCCGACAATGTTACTCCGTCCAATGACAACAGCACGTTTACCTTCTAATTCTACACCGTACTCATGAAACATTTCCATAATGCCAGCAGGTGTGGAGGGAATCATGACAGGATGACCACTCCAAAGGCGTCCCATATTCATTGGGTGAAAGCCATCCACATCTTTATCAGGGTCAATTGCTAACAGTACCGCCTCTTCATCAATATGCTTTGGCAGCGGCAATTGAACTAAAATCCCATGCCAATCTGGATCTTGATTGTACTTTTCAATCAAAATCAGCAGCTCTTCTTGGGTTGTTGTTTCTGGCAGACGCACCACTTCACTTCGCAGTCCTGCAGCCAAAGCTGACCGCTCTTTATTTCTCACATAGATTTGACTAGCTGGGTTATTGCCCACTAAAATCACTACAAGTCCAGGTACCAAGCCTGTTTGGTCTTTTAGTTTACGAACTTTCTCCGCTAATTGTGCTTGTAATTTTTCTGCCAAAGCTTTTCCGTCAATTATTTTTGCCATATAACTCTCATTTCTATTTTCTTCATTCTATTATAGCAGAAATTCATTCATTTGCCCTATAGACTTATTTTATAGAAAGTTATAGAGCGAAACCAACCTTGTCTTTCCCCCTTTTTCTACCATTTTATGAAAATTTACACAAAAAACAGAAAAAAAGGAGCCAAAAAACTTAAAATTACCTTAAACCTTAAAACTATTTTAAGGTAACTGCTTTAACATAGAACACGGTACCGATTTAGTTTAAAATATATAGAAGGGAAGAAAATTATGCAAATAGCCAAGCAGGCTTTGAATTACATCAGTAGAAAAAGAGTTAAAACTCTTCTTGTATTTCTGATACTTACTCTCATTTCAACTGCCTTAACTAGTAGCTTTTCTATTATGGGAACGACTAATAATATCGAAAAGAAAATCTATGACGCATCAAATACTGGCTTTACAATAACTAGCAAAACACTTGAACGACCACTTTCACTAAAAACAGCAGAAAAATTACTTGAGAATAAAGAAATTTCAAAATTCAACTTCAAATACGATGCTTTAGCAAGTTTGACAGATAAAACTGTTGTCAAGAAAAAACAAGGTGTTATAAGAGACAATCAAAACCCTGTCCTCAACAATCTGGTTGCTGCATTAGGAACAAGTGATTCTACTCTAGAAACAACCTTTGCAAGTGGTGTTTTCAAACTTGAACAAGGAAAGCCAATTCGTAAAGGCGATAAATCCAAGATTCTCATCCATGAAAAATTAGCTAAAAAGAACCATTTAAAGGTTGGAGATAAACTAAAACTAAAGGGAGCTTCCTTAAAGGATGAGGATGCTAAACAACTCCATGAAGTAGAGTTTGAAATTGCTGGTATCTTCTCTGGAAAAAAAGAAGAGAAACAAACAGGTTTAAGCTCAGATGCGACAGAAAATACTGTCTATATGGACTATGAATCGAGCCAATACTTACAGGACTACAAACCAGCTGATTATAAATTATCTGCAGCCGTTTATTTCGTATCAAATCCAAATCAAATTGATAAAGTCATCAATACAGTCAAAAAGTCAAAAATTGATTGGAAGCAAACTGATCTTGTTAAAAATTCTAAGGCTTTTGAAGCAGTTTCTTCTTCTGTTACCAGTTTCAAACAGATTATTAATGTTTTAACTTTCAGTATCATTATTGGAAGTATCATCGTTCTTTCCTTGATTCTCATGTTCTGGTTGAGAGAACGAATTTATGAAATCGGAGTACTATTATCTCTCGGTATTTCAAAAGCGATGATTATCTCTCAATTCATACTGGAACTGGTTATCATATCAGTATTTAGTATGGCACTAGCTTCTATTAGTGGCTCTTATATTTCCACTATGGTATTCAAAGGGTTTATAAAAGGCGGTCAACAACAAGATAGCTCATCTGCTATTTTTGAAAATATCGTTCCGCACTTACATACCTCTACTATTCTGATGACTTATGGAATACTGCTCATCATTATTTTACTTGCAGTAGTAGGTTCATCTTCTATTATCCTACATAAAAAACCAAAAGATATTTTAACCGATATAAGTTAAGGAGACAAAACATGACAATTTTAAAAATGGATTCAGTTAGTTACCAATACAATAGCCTACAAGAAAATGTATTGAATCAAATCACAGCTTCATTTGAAGAAGGAAAATTTTATGCTATTATAGGGAAATCTGGTGCAGGAAAATCAACCTTACTTTCCCTTCTTGCAGGACTTGATACTCCTACAAAAGGAAAAATCCTCTTTGAAGATCAAGACATCGCTCAAAAAGGCTATAACCATCACAGACGGAAACAAATCTCCCTGGTTTTCCAAAATTATAATTTAATCGATTACTTAACTCCGATGGAGAATGTTCGACTCGTGAATTCTCAAGCAAATAAAGATAGCTTACTACAACTTGGACTCAACGAAAAAGAAATCCATCGTAACGTATTACGATTATCAGGCGGTCAGCAGCAACGGGTGGCTATTGCACGTGCTTTGGCATCAGAAGCCCCTATTATCTTAGCCGATGAACCAACAGGGAATCTAGACGCTGCTACTGCCATGGACATTATTGACATTCTTATCACCTCTGCCAAAGAGAAGAATAAATGTGTCATTGTGGTGACACACAGCAAAGAGCTGGCTGATCAAGCAGATGTTGTCCTCGAATTAAAAAATAAAAACTTAGTGGAAGTCACTAAGAAAGCGAAATGATACACCAAGGAGAAGAAATGATATGTTACCAATAAAAAACGCTTTGGCTTATGTCTGGCGCAAGAAAATCAAAAGCTTGATTATCTTTTTCATCCTGCTAGCCATCTCTACCTTAACCTTAGGCAGCATTGCTGTTAAAAATGCGACTGACGCTGCTTCAAAAGAAACATTTAAAAATATTACCAGCAGCTTTTCCATGCAGATCAACCGTGAGGTCAATCCAGGAACACCACGCGGAGCAGGAAATCTTAAAGGCGAAGATATCGAAGCTGTGGAAAAAGTTAAAGGTATCTCTGGCTACATCAAACGAATGAATGTTGTCGCTGACTTAATTGATCACCAATTGGTTGAATCTGGAGAAACCGACTTTGAAAGCGAAGATAGAAAACAAAAATTCGGTCGTGCCATTATGGCAACAGGTATCAACGATTCATCGAAGGATGATAAATTTACCGCAGAAACCTTCAAACTAGTTGAAGGTAGACATATCAACAAAAATGACAAAAATGTTGCTTTAATTCATAAAGATTTTGCAGAAAAGAACAAACTTAAAGTCGGCGATACGATTAATATAAAATCGAATACTTATGACTATGATAACGTTCGCAAAGCTAATAAAACTACTAAAGTGACAGTTATCGGAATTTTTGACGGGAAAAATAAAGGAGGCGTTTCTAGTCCTCAAGAATTGTATGAAAATACCTTTATCACAGACTTAGAAACGACTAAAACTTTACAAGGTTCAACGGATAAAAACGCTATTTATCAAGATGCTACTTTCTTTGTAAATGGTAGCCAAGATATTGATAAAGTGATGGCGAAAGTAAAAGAAATATCATCTATTGATTGGGAAGCCTACACCCTTGTTAAGAGTACAAGCAACTTCCCTGCACTTCAATCTTCTATTAACGGTATTTACGGCGTTACTGGAAACCTCTTAATCGGAACTCTAATCTTTGGTGCAATTGTTCTGACGCTAGTATTGTTCTTATGGATCAATGGTCGTAGAAAAGAAATGGGAATCATGCTTTCAATGGGAATTAGCAAAACAAAGATTTTCTTCCAATTTATCACAGAAGTTCTCTTTGTAAGTATATTTAGCTTCATTGGTGCTTACTTTGCAGGTAGTGCTGTCAGCAAGGTGATGGGAAATAGCATTTTAAAACAAGTTACCAGTGGTATTGCTGAAAAACTAGCTCGAGAAGGTAAGAGCGCCAATCTTGGAGGCGGGGCTGAAGTGGATGGCTTTAACAAGACCCTCACTAGCCTCAATGTACATGTATCTCCTGATGATATGACCAAGGTGGTCATCTTTGGACTTGCCATTATCATTGTTTCCGTCCTCATTGCTTCAATCACGCTCCTTAGTAAGCAACCAAAAGACTTGCTAATGGGAGATAACAGCAAATAAGAGATCAATGAGTTCAGACAAAATCGGTCCGTCAGCTAAGTTGACGGACCGATTTATTTTATAGACAGCTGGACTGACTATCGGATGAAATGACGTGAGGTTCTCTTTGTCGACTTGGTCGATAAAATGAACCGCTTTGGATTGGTTGGCTCTGTCGACCCAGTCGAAAAGATAAATAACTTTTAGTTTACCACGTCGACCCGGCGGACGAGATGAACTACTTTTGGTTTGCTCCATCAACCCGGCAGACAGGATGAAACTGTTTTGATTGGCTCCGTCAGCTCGGCGGATGAGATGAAACTATATTGATTTAATTTACCCAATCACTCAGGTATATTATTTATGTCTCATTTTTTCTTTGATTTCACATTGGCAGTCGCAATTGCCACAACTTCCTTTTCCCTTAATGATATGGTGCATAGCTGCACCTGCTAGAAATAAAATAATAACAAATACAATAATCGTTGACATAGTTTCTCCTATACTGTTTGATGTGTCAGACTATCTAAAGTGATAACTTCTATTTTTTCTTTCCGTGGTTTTCTAAAGATGAAATAGAGACCAACTGCTACAACGAATAAAGCAAAAATAGTCCCAAAAGATATTCCTTTTCCATATAGCAACGCTTGACCAAACTGATAAATCACAAGACTAACATTATAAGCCAATAGCGTTTGGAAAGATATGGCAATCCACGTCCACTTTGCATTGCCCATTTCCCGATGAATCGCACCAATCGCTGCAAAACAAGGAGCACAGAGCAGATTAAAGACAAGGAATGAGTAAGCGGAAAGTGCCGTATAATGCTGTTGAAGATTGGTCCACAACTCTTTGGTAGTCTCTGTCGCGTCTGTCACTTTATACAAGATTCCAAAAGTCGAAATCACCGTCTCTTTAGCTAATAAGCCGGTAATAGCCGCAACCGTTGCTCGCCAATTTCCAAAGCCAAGAGGGCTAAAGATCCAAGCTAGCCCCTTTCCTAATGCCGCTAAGATACTATCTTCCGTCTCAACCGCCTGCAAGCCAAAGTTATAGGAACTAGCAAACCAAATGAAAATATTGGTCACAAAAATAATCGTTCCAGCACGCTTAATGAAGCTCAAAGCCTTCTGCCCTGCATAGCGCAAAACCGTTTTGACTTGTGGCAGGTGGTAACTCGGCAACTCCATGATAAAGGGCGCTACTGCTCCACCGAGACTCGTTGTCTTTTTCAGAGCAATTCCCGATAAAACAATGGCTCCCATTCCGACAAAATAAGCACTTGGTGCAATCCAAGGATTGCTGGGGAAGAAAGCTCCCGCAATCAAGGAAATAATCGGCAACTTGGCAGAACAAGGCATAAAGGTTGTTGTCATAATGGTAATTCTACGGTCACGTTCATTTTCAATGGTTCTACTCGCCATGACACCAGGAACGCCACACCCCGTCGAAATCAACATGGGGATAAAGGATTTTCCAGACAATCCAAACCGTCTAAATAGACGATCCATGACGAAAGCAATCCGGCTCATATAGCCGATGTCTTCCAAGATGCCCAAGCAGACAAACAAGACAAAAATCTGAGGCACAAAGCCTAGCACAGCTCCGCAGCCTGCGATAATCCCATCAATGATTAAAGATTGAAGCCAGTCAGCTACAGCTAATTGCTCTAGCAATGATTTAACACCATTTGGAATCCATTCTCCAAAGAGAACATCGTTTGTCCAATCCGTTCCCATCGTTCCAATCGTTTGAATAGAGAGGAAATACACCAACCACATAACAAGCGCAAAAATCGGCAAGGCTAAATAACGATTGGTCACAATACGGTCAATCTTATCCGACAAACTTAATTTAGTAACATCGGCTTGCAGAGCCATTTTGACTGCCGATTCAATAAACTCATAGCGCGCATTAACAACAATACTCTCTGCGTCTTCTGTGTAGATTTCTTCCGTAATCCGAATCGCATCTTCAATCTCTGTTTTTTGAAAATCAGACAATGCCAGCTGTTCAGATAATTCTTTATCACGTTCAAAAAGCTTAATGGCATAAAAACGAGCTTGTTTTTGAGGTACTGCATTCCCCAAAATACGGATAATTTCTGACAAAGCCGCTTCAAAATGATTGTCGTAAGCTGGATAAACTTCCTCCTCTGCCTGGTTCATCACTCGCATGGCCTGCTGCATGACTTGGTCAATCCCTGTCTTTTTCAAAGCACTAGTCGCTACGACCGGCACACCCAGTTGGTAACTTAATTTTTCTGTATCAATCCATTTTCCTTGTTTTTCAACGACATCGCTCATATTTAAAGCCAGCACAACCGGAATCCCCGTCTCAATCAATTGCAAACTCAAATACAGATTTCGTTCCAAATTGGTTGCGTCAACTACATCCAAGATCCCGTCTGCATTACCGCTTAAAAGATAATTTCTACTGACCATTTCCTCTGATGTATAAGGAGACAAGGAGTAAATTCCCGGTAGGTCTTGGATAATGATTTCTTTATTTTTGCGAAATAACCCACTTTTCTTTTCAACCGTTACCCCAGGCCAATTTCCCACATGCTGGCTACTACCGGTTAGAATGTTAAATAAACTAGTCTTTCCACTATTCGGATTTCCCGCAAGCGCTAATTCTTTCATCCTTTTGCTTCCTTTTCACCTTTCACAACACTAACCAGACTCGCTTCTGACTTTCTCAATGTCAAATCGTAGCCTCTCAACTTAATTTCTAGTGGATCACCTAATGGTGCAACCTTCTGCAACTGAACTTTTGTATTTTTCGTCAATCCCATGTCCATCAGCCTCCGTTTTAAAGCACCCTCTGCATGAATTGCTTCTATATACGCCACATCTCCAACAGCTAACTCAGATAAAGGAAGAGCTGAGCGATTGCTATCTTTCAGAACAACGTCCAACTTTTCCAAAATAGATTTGTCCAAAGCAATCCTAGCAGCTCGAACTAAGAGAATGGCTGTATCATTTGTTTTTGAAATGATTTGAATAAAACTGCCTATCTTAATCCCTAAATCTGCTAAATGACGGACGCTCGCTTCCTCCAGATCGATTCCGACAATTTCATATTCTGTTAATAATGTTATCCGAGATAAATCCATACTATCTCCTTTTCTGTTTGTCAAGAAATATGCTTACTATCACCATTAGTATACCACTTTTTTCTAAGAATTTCTGACAATTCTAAGGTAGATAGGCAAAAATTATTGCAAAATAAATACCCCTAAGCAGGTGCCTAGAGGATATCTTATTAGAGACTAGCAAATTAATACAACAATTCATAAATTTCCATAGCAATCAAATCAATGCTATCAAAAGTATAGGTTTCACGCGCTGCAACATCGCGAAGAGTGAATACTGAGCCATTTTCTTCATCATAGCTATAAGCTACTTCTGCTACAACAACCCCGTCACGTTCAAAATTACGTTTCAAATTGCCGCCATCTTTTGTCATAGCATCTAAACGATTGATAATTCTTACTAAATGTGATTCCATTTTCCTTCTCCTATTCATTTATACGTTACTATTTTACCACAAATGAAAGATGAAATACCAGTAAAAGCCCTGTTTTTGATAAATTTAACACAAAATGAAACGCTTCAGTACAAAAATCTGTCTTTTAACACTTTATTCTTGCAATGTTTTAGAATACTGATATAATAAGACTAAGAAGTTTGACTATTATTGACCAATTGGTATCAGTCAAACAAATTTTAAAAGAAAGAGGTAGCACATGCTTTGTCAAAACTGTAAAATAAATGAATCAACCATTCACCTTTACACGAATGTGAATGGAAAACAACACCAAGTTGACCTCTGTCAAAATTGTTATCAAATCATGAAAACAGATCCAAATAATGCCTTATTTCGTGGCATGACCAATATGAACAATCAAAATAATTTAGACCCTTTTGATGATTTCTTTAGCAATCTAGGGAATTTTCAAAATCATCAAGAACCGCAGACCCCTCCTACTCAATCTGGAGGCGGTTACGGCAATGGAGGTTACGGTTCCAATCAAGGTGGAGGTGCACGCCAGCAAGCTCCGCAACAGCCTAAAGGCCTCCTAGAAGAATTTGGTATCAATGTAACCGAATTTGCTCGGCGCGGTGAAATTGACCCTGTCATCGGTCGCGATGAGGAAATCGTCCGCGTCATTGAAATCCTCAATCGTAGAACGAAGAACAACCCTGTCCTCATCGGAGAGCCCGGTGTCGGTAAAACAGCAGTTGTCGAAGGCTTGGCTCAGAAAATTGTGGACGGTGATGTTCCACACAAACTCCAAGGAAAAGAAGTCATCCGTTTAGATGTAGTCAGCCTAGTGCAAGGAACTGGTATCCGTGGTCAATTTGAAGAACGAATGCAAAAACTCATGGAAGAAATCCGTTCTCGTCAGGATGTGATTTTATTCATTGATGAAATCCATGAAATCGTTGGAGCTGGTGCAGCTGGAGATGGGAATATGGATGCCGGTAACATCTTAAAACCTGCTCTTGCTCGCGGTGAGCTTCAATTAGTTGGTGCCACAACTCTCAATGAGTATCGCATTATCGAAAAAGATGCAGCACTGGAACGCCGGATGCAGCCAGTAAAAGTGGATGAACCAACGGTTGAAGAAACCATTACTATTTTAAAGGGCATTCAAAAAAAATACGAAGACTATCATCACGTTAAATATACAGATGATGCCATTGAAGCGGCAGCTGTCTTATCCAATCGTTATATCCAAGATCGTTTCTTGCCAGATAAGGCTATTGACTTGCTAGACGAAGCAGGTTCTAAAATGAATTTGACACTTAATTTTGTTGATCCCAAAGTTATTGATCAACGCTTGGTAAAAGCTGAAAATCTCAAGGCACAAGCTACTCGTGATGAAGATTTTGAAAAAGCTGCCTATTTCCGTGACCAAATTGCCAAATACAAAGAAATGCAGCAAAATAAAATGGCAGACCAAGATACACCTATTATCAGTGAAAAAACCATTGAGCATATCATTGAGCAAAAAACAAATATCCCAGTTGGTGACCTAAAAGAAAAGGAACAATCGCAACTGATTAGTCTAGCTGATGATTTGAAAGCTCATGTCATCGGTCAAGATAATGCCGTTGATAAAATTGCCAAAGCCATTCGCCGTAATCGTGTCGGACTTGGCTCTCCTAATCGACCAATTGGTTCCTTCCTCTTTGTCGGACCAACCGGTGTCGGTAAAACAGAACTTTCTAAACAATTAGCGATTGAGCTCTTTGGTTCAGCTGACAGCATGATTCGCTTTGATATGTCTGAGTATATGGAAAAACACAGCGTAGCCAAACTCGTTGGAGCACCTCCAGGCTATGTTGGCTACGAAGAAGCCGGACAATTGACAGAGCGCGTACGCCGCAATCCTTACTCTCTCATTTTACTTGACGAAGTAGAAAAAGCGCACCCAGATGTCATGCACATGTTCCTGCAAGTTCTTGACGACGGACGTCTGACAGACGGACAAGGGCGCACAGTTAGCTTTAAAGATACGATTATCATTATGACTTCAAACGCTGGTACTGGCAAAGTCGAAGCAAATGTTGGCTTTGGAGCAGCGCGTGAAGGACGGACTAACTCTGTTCTCGGTGAATTAGGCAACTTCTTCAGTCCAGAATTTATGAACCGCTTTGACGGTATTATCGAATTCAAGTCCCTTGATAAGAAAAATCTCCTAAAAATCGTAGACTTGATGCTTGAAGATGTTAATGAACGGCTTGCAACAAATGACATTCACCTCGACGTGACAGACAAAGTCAAAGAAAAATTAGTTAATTTGGGTTACGATCCGAAAATGGGAGCTCGTCCGCTCCGTCGGACAATCCAAGATCACATCGAAGACGCCATTACTGACTACTACCTTGAACACCCAAATGAAAAAGAACTCAAGGCTGTCATGACAAGCAACGGCAAAATTGTCATCAAATCAGCTAAAAAAACTGAAAACGAAACCGACAAAGAAATCCAAACACCAGCAGATGACAATGCTAATTAAACATGAAAGTCACTCCTTAGAAGTCTAGGGAGTGACTTTTTAGTTACTGAACACTGTATCTCAAAATTGTCTTTAGTTTCTCTGGAGTGGTGCGATTTTTATTGTTCAAATAAATTTCACGATGATATGCTGTACAGCGTTTTAACCCATTTTCTTGACAGAAAGCATCCATTTTCGCGAAGGTCTGTGGCTCATCGTCAAATGGTCCTACATGAAGCATTGCAACGCTGCTTCCTTCGCTTATTCGTTCAAAGCGAATCTCATTATAAAACGGATTTGGTTTTTTCACTTTTACTTTTACGAGAGCTGTTTCAACTATTTCATTTGTAATAAACTCTGGCTGGGCAATCATAATCGTATAAACTAAGTCGTCTTTTACCAAAGTCTTCTCTGATTCTGTTTGCTGCCAAATCCCTTCCAAAGGGTAAACGGTAAAATCAGTAAATTCCTGATGATGAGCAGTTTTTTTATACTCCATTTTAATCGCATAAGCGAGGGAATAAAGAGCAGAAACCCTTTCTGAAAAGTCAGCTTTATTTGGATTTCCTTGACCATTTAACATGATAAATGACTGCACAGGGTGTTCAATGACCACAGAATTTTTTGGAACTTGATAAAGTTTTTTATCTAATTTTCTCCATTCATATTTCATTTGTTTGCTCCTTTCATTTTTCTATCATGAGTATAACAAAAGAAACTTGTCGCTTGATGTCAACTTTTATATAAAAGTAAAATTTATTTGAAGATTTTTCTTCTGTTTTCCCATATTTTTTATAATAGATATTCTGTTTTTTCAAAATAATCAGAAAATTTCAATTTTTCTATTGTTTTTTTGGAATAAGATGTTATAATAGACAACAAGAAAAATAAAAAAGGAGTTACGTTATGTTGATGATAGCTATTATTATCATTATTTATAGTATTTTATCAAGGCGTAGCTACCGTTTTAAAATGGGATAATCATCTCCGTTTTTACATGACTCCGCCTTATTCTCATTTGGGATAGGGCGGATTTTATTTTTCAAAAATAAAGGAGTTTTTTATGACAAAAGAAAACACAACCGTATCACTTACCCCTAAATCATTTTTGCATAAAGTTCTAAACGGAACCGCAATTGGTGTTATCGTAGCCTTGCTGCCTAACTGTATCTTTGCCATTATTTTCTCTTTAGACTTTTTCAAAAATAATGCTTTCTTTGCAACTTGGAATGTGGCTAACGTTCTTTTCCAAGTCACTTTATCAGCCGTAATTGGAACGCTGGTTGCCTTGGAATTTAATTTCAAAGGAATGAAAGCTGCGCTTCTAGCAGCCATTGCTTTTGTTAGTTCTGGTACTTCTAGCAAACTAGCTGGAGCAACGGAGTTATTAGGATATCTCCAAAAGCAAAAAGCCCCTGCTGAAATTACCGCAACTGCAAACAAAATGGTTACTGGATTCTACACGACTGGTACAGGGGACATTATCAATGTCATGCTAATTTGTGCCCTCAGCGTCCTCGTATTGCTCTGGCTAGAAGGAAAATTTGAATCCTTTAATTTTGTTCTTCTTCCAATCGTTGGATCGCTTCTTGCGACTGTGGGGCTATTCACACTTCCTTATGTCAAAATGATTTCTAGCTTAATCGGGCAAGGAATCATCTACTTTACGGATCTTCAGCCTTACTTAATGAGTGTTCTCATCTGTGTTACTTTTGCTATCTTAATCGTGGCTCCAATCTCAACTGTTGCAATCGGTCTTGCCATTGGACTAAATGGACTCGCTGCCGGTGCTTCTGCTATGGGGGTCGGAACAACTTGTATCGTACTTGTTGTTCATTCATTCTTCGTCAATAAACCTGGTGTAACTGCTGCTGTCGCCCTTGGTTCAATGAAAATGATGATGACCAATGTCTTTGAGCACCCAATCTCTTATGTTCCTATTGTCGCAACCTCTGCTGTTACTGGTCTGTTGGTTCCGCTCTTCACCATTACCGGGACGCCTGCATCAGCAGGTTTTGGATTAGTTGGTCTGACTGGACTCTTCGCTTCTGTTACAGGCGGACTTCCCATGGGACTGGCAATCTTAGCTTGGCTTGTCATCCCAACAGTCGTTGCCATTCTTTTCCGTCTTCTCTTTGAAAAAGTGCTCAATTTATATACAGCAGATATTTTCAAATTTGAACCTTAAAATGCTTGAAAGCCTTGACAGCACTTGATTTCTGCATTATGATATTAGTAGCATATAAGAAAGAGTGGAAACGATATGACAGTCGCAACTTTTGGAGAAAAGCAAGAAGACGTTCAATATGTGAATCGCTATGGCGTTTATGCAGTTATTCCAGATGAAAAGCAAGAAAAGATAATTTTAGTGCAAGCCCCCAACGGCGCTTGGTTCTTGCCCGGAGGCGAGATTGAGCAAGATGAGGATCGCTTAACTGCCTTAAAACGTGAACTGATTGAAGAGCTTGGTTTTACTGCTCAAATCGGTCAATATTACGGACAAGCAGATGAATATTTTTATTCTCGCCACCGCGATACCTATTTTTATAACCCTGCTTACATTTATGAAATAAGCCAATATAAGCAATCGCATGCACCTTTAGAAGATTTTAATCAGCTCGCCTGGTTTCCAATCGAAGAAGCTATTTCCAAATTAAAACGTGGCAGTCATAAATGGGGAATTGAAATGTGGAAAAAGAATCATAAAGTATGAGAAATTGTTCACATTTTTTATGAAAAAGTGCTATAATAGGAATAGAATATAGGAGGAAGTCAGATGAAGCTTATTAACACGACAAACAGCCATGCACGCCTTGTACAAAGTCAATTAGAAAGTACAGATGCTACACTAGTTGAGACTTTTTCCGCTGGAAATACAGACGTCGTCTTTACGCAAGCACCTTTTCATTATGAAATTCTGATTTCAAATAAACACCGCGCTATCCGTGAACAAGAAGTTGAAAAAATTCGAGAATTTTTTCTGAAACGAAAAATTGATACAAAATCGATTGACGCTTCTCGAATTAAGACACTCTATTCAACGAACCTCATTGAAATATCCATCCCAACTAAATAAGCCCGTCAAGGCTTATTTTTTTGTTTAAAAAAGAGTGAATTCGCAACTAAGTGCTCAATCCACTCCCGTTTTATTTCTGTCTGACATAGTTCATCATGTCGTATGGTAATGTATTGGCGGTTTCTTTGAGAGAATAATTTTCTAAATTATTGACATTTTGACGGAGAAATTTTGCATAACTAGCTGAAATCAGCTTTTCGTGTTCGTATTCAAAAATAATCTTCCGCTCCAAATAATAACCTCGCAGCATTTCCTTGATATTATTCGGTTTGATACGCGTGATAACCCGCTCAATAAAAGCACCGCTTTCAATAATTGCTGTCTCACGGATACGCGAATCTTGCAAGAAATTGATAAGCGCAGTATTATAAACGCCCTTCAGATTTTCTAAACTGCCGATAATCACTTCTGTATTGGCTAGATACAGTTCGGCAATCTCTTCTCTTTCAGCCTTACTAGGCTTTGCTCTATCTTGATTGAGCCAATTACGGAAAGTAGAGCCAAACGTAACAATCTCATGTAGCAATAAGCGAGTCATTCTGAAAAAGCTAATCAAAAAATAAGTGAAGCGCGAAGCAAGATTGCGGTTGATTCTTTGCTCCATATTCCATAAATAACGTTGGTAAATGGAATAGGCACGGTTACTCATTTTTCTTTCTTCGTAGGCTTGTTCCAAACCGTCACTTTCAATACTCAGCATCAGCAATTGTAAATCTGTCAAATCTTTTTGAACAGATTTGCCTTCCTGCTCCAGAATAAGATGCTCGATTCGTCCATGATAATTATCAATAGCCGCATAAAGCGGAGCTTTGACTTTGGTATGCTTCAAATCTTCTTCTAATTCTTGGACAACGTCATTTAAAATAGCAATATGCATGAGGTAGTCTGATGATTCTTCCTTATTTTCTGATAAACGAGGCAACACTACCAGTCCTGTCAAAAAACTAAGCAATGTAACTCCAGCCACCAAGAAAAGCAAAAGAGGATATTCCTGCTCTAAAGCTGTTGGAATCAAGAGAATGGTTGCAATGGATACGGTTCCTTTTACGCCTGAAAAAGTTAACAGAGCAATATCTCTCCAATATTTCGACATTTTCTTTTTCAAACATAGGCTTCTCCAGAAATAAAAGCCATAAATCATGACAAAACGAATGACAAATAGCACAATCGTCAGCAAAAGAATCGTCAGAAGGAGCCAGAGATTATCATAAACTGGGCTTTTCAAAATGGGTTCAGCTATCGTTTCCAACTCAATTCCTAAAATGACAAAGACCGATCCATTCAGCATAAATGTGACAGTTTGCCAAATCGTATCTGTCACGGTATCAACTTGAGCCTCTAATAAAGTAATCCTTTTAAAACGACTAGCCTTAAAAATCCCTGCCACGACAACTGCAATAATCCCTGATACATGGAGTTCTTCGGCTAAAAAGAATGTCAGCAACGGTAAACTTAATTCTAACAACAACTCTCCTGCTGTGTCTGAGGCTCGCACCGTATACAGCAGCTTTTGCAACTGACGATTTAAAAAAGCAGTTAGACCACCCACAATAAAACCGCCAATGATTGAAAGGATAAGTGAGGTGCTGGCTTCCTGAGCTGAAAATTTCCCTGTTGTCCAAGCCGTCAGGGCAAATTGAAAGGCAACCAACCCGCTCGCATCATTTAGCAAGCCCTCCCCTTTCAAAATATTTTCTACACGTTTTGGAAAGGTAAAGCGCTCAGATAAGGACGCAAAAGCCACTAAATCAGTCGGACCCAAGGCGGCTCCAACCGCGATACACGCTGCAAGAGGAAGGGACACCCATAGCCAATGTGACAAAAAGCCAAGACTCAGAGTTGATAGAAAAATAACTGGAAAAATCAGATAAACAACAATCTTCCAGTGCTTAAGAATACTGGTAATATCGCTTTCTTCTGCTTCTCGAAACAGTAGCGGCCCAATGATTAAAGCTAGAAACAGCTCCGTCTCTAAATGAAACGTTCCAACTGGAATGAAAAATCCCAAGCCAATCCCTAATAGAATTTGTATGAGTGGCGTCGGCAAGCTTGGAAATAGCTTGTTGGTGGCATTTGAAACAATCAGAACAGATAAAAAGATAATAATATAAAGGAGTAAATCCACATTTTCCTCCTTTATTTTTGTTGACAGCATTTTTCAAAAAGCATCTTCTGCTCGGAGATTTTTTGCTCAATTTTCGATAAATCGCGATGCTCAATCATTTTTTGACAGCGCTCCATTTCAAGATTGACTAATTTTTTCTTAATCCGAAGCATTTTTTTGCTCATCTGCACATCATTTACTTGCTTTGCTAAGATTTCTCCATTGGTTGAATCTAGATATTGACTGCGTAAGCAGTTCAATTTTTCATGTAGATATTGCTTATCCATTTTTCTCTCCACTTAGGTCATTTTTAATTTCTCAATCATCACTAAAAAAGGGGGCTGATTGATTTGGTTGATTGTTTTATAAAGGGCGACAGTAAATTCCTGCTGCGGCAATTGACTGACAAAGTCTAAAACTGCATCTCGCTCCACATCACCACCTTCATGCCCATAATAAATCATGATTGCAATCCGACCACCAATTACTAAACGCTGACATAATTTTTCTAAGGCCTGTATCGTTGTATGTGGTTGCGTAATCACCGACTTATCTGCCGACGGAAGATAGCCTAGATTAAAAATAGCCGCTTTAATGCTTTCAACATATTGATCCACATTTTCGTGGCCTGTCAAAAGCAGTTCAACATTGTCCAATTTAGCTTCTGCCAAGCGCTTGGTGGTTTGCTCAATGGCTTGCTCTTGAATATCAAAAGCATAGACTTTTTTAGCCAATCGTGCCAAGAAAAGCGTGTCGTGCCCATTGCCCATAGTGGCATCAACGACAATGTCTTCATCAGTCACTACTTCCTCTAAAAAAGCATGTGCCATTTGTAATGGTCTTAACATATAAATCGTTGCTCCTTTGCTTTACACCCTTGAACGCTGCCGCGACGGTTCATTTCCTGTTCAATCGCATTGAGAACTTCCCATTTGTTGAGGCTCCACATAGGGCCAATTAACATATCTCGTGGCGCATCGCCTGTAATCCGATGAATGACGATATGCTTAGGGATTATTTCTAATTGGTCACAAACAATTGAAACATACTCATCTTGGCTAAGCAGCTGCAAGCGTCCTTCATGATAATCTCGTTGCATGCGTGTGTTGGTCATTAAATGCAAAAGATGTAATTTAATCCCTTGAATGTCATTGTCTGTCACACAGCGGCGAACATTTTCTATCATCATTTTGTGAGTTTCACCAGGTAAGCCATTGATTAAGTGAGAAACTATCTCGATTTTTGGAAATTTCCGCAGACGTTGAACCGTTTCAACATATAATTCATAGGAATGTGCGCGGTTAATCAATTGCGAAGTAGCTTCATAAGTCGTCTGCAAGCCCAGCTCTACCGTCACATGCATGCGTTCAGATAATTCTGCTAGATAAGCAATCGTCTCATCAGGCAGGCAGTCTGGTCTGGTTCCAATGTTAATACCTACAACTCCTGGCTCATTGATGGCTTGCTCATATCGCTCACGAATGACCTCCACCTTATCATGGGTATTGGTGAAATTTTGAAAATAAACTAGATATTTCTTGACTTCAGGCCACTTTCGATGCATAAAATCAATTTCCTTGTAAAATTGCTCACGAATCGGTGCTTCTGGTGCTACAATGGCATCACCTGACCCAGATACCGTACAAAAAGTACAGCCACCATGAGCTACCGTTCCGTCTCGATTAGGGCAATCAAAGCCAGCATCAATCGGAACTTTAAAGGTCTTCTCTCCAAATAGTTTTCGATAATAAGCATTTAACGAATTATATGGTTTCATAACTTTCATTGTACCACAAAATAAAACAGAACTCGCGTTCGGAGTTCCATTTACACTTTACTAATGTCCGTTGGCTTCCATTGGTGCTTTTTCAAATCCACACAGCCATTCGTTTTAAAAGTCACTCCTTCGGCCCAAAGGAGATGTCTCTGCTCCTCCCACGCTGGCGCTAAGCGTCCTGCGGAATTAACCACACGATGGCAAGGATACTTCCCATAAAGTCCAGCCTGAGACAGGACGCGACCTACCAAACGAGCATTTCTTTCTCGCCCTATCAAATGCGCAATTTGTCCATAGGTAGTCACTTTTCCCACAGGAATCTGCTCAACTATTGACAAAATTTGAAGAATCAGACGTTTATCTAAAACTTTTGCCACCCTGCCTCCTCTAAACTGTCTGCTAACAATCTATTTTTGCTTTCCTGCAAAACGCCATTGGAAGCGCACCTTATCATAGTATGGAAATTCAATATATAAAATCCCCACTCCTAATAAAGGGCTTCCTAAAACATCTGTCGGATGATGCACACCCAGATAAACACGTGACATTGCAATGAGAAGAATCATCGTAATCAATAAACCTTGCAATAAACGTTTTGTCTGTACGGTTTGCACTCGTTGGCTAACAATAATCAACAAAGTACCAAAGATTAAAGTCGAAGCCAAGGCATGTCCGCTTGGAAAAGAAAAACCACTTTCTACCACTAAATGTTGAAGTACAGGACGTGGACGTTGATAAACGCCCTTTAATAACTTGACCAACAATCCTGTTAACACCAGATTGCCTCCCAACAGCAAAGCCTCACTCCACCATTTTTTATAAAGGAAAATCCCAAGTAAAAGAGCAACCCAAGTTACAATAACAGGAGTATTGATCAGACTGGTCAAGCTAGAAAAAAACACGGTCAATGCATGTGGCAAATTGCCACGCAAAGTCGTTTGAAGTAGACTATCAATTCCTTTTAATTGACCTGAATGAAACTTAACAACGTATCCTAGAATTACAAAAAGCAAAAGGGCAAAAGAGCCCTTGGTTAAAAAAGTTTGTTTATTTTTCATATTTGATTAAAATCGGTTTTAAAAGCAAATGAATGAGCCAGAAGGCAACTGCAAAAACCACACCTTCTAATAGATTAAATGGAATGACCATTGCAAATAGATAGTTTGCCACGCCCAGAATCTTTGAAATATCAAAATTAGCAAACGTTGCGTATAGCGGAATTGCATAGATATAATTCAAAAGAAGCATTGCCACAGTCAATCCCAGTGTCCCCGCCACAGAAGCGATTAGAAAACGAACGGTGGTTTGCTCTTTTTTCCAAATCAAGGCAAAAGCAATTACGAAAACAGCAACCGCAATGATATTCATCGGCAAGCCAATATAAGTATTGACGCCTTGATTGTTCAGCAGCAGTTTGAGCGCCGAACGAACCAATAAAATGCTCAAAGCACCACCTAAGTCCAGCACCACTAATCCCAGTAGGATTGGTAAAATACTGAAATCTAGCTTTAAAAAGCTAGCCCCCGGTAAAATCGGGAAATCAAAGAACATCAGCAAAAATGAAATTGCTGAAAGAATGGCAACAACAGCCATTTTGCGTGTATGTGTCATAACAGGTTCCTCCAATTTATAAAAATTAGAGAAGTTGGAAGGCTTACTGAAGAATGGTTTCTCAAAATCAACGAAACCTTTGAAATAGTATAAGAAAATCTCCTTAAATAAAATTTAAAAGCTGTAATTTTAGACCTTCTTCATTGCCTTTCGTCTTCTCCCATCCAGACTGTACTGTCGGTTGTGGAATTGCACCACATCAGCTTACGCTCGCGGACTTAAAACAGCTATCCAGTTGGCAAAAATTTTGTTTTTAAATGAAGTGGCACTACAAAGATATACCATGAAACTCCAACGCTATATAAAAACAAAAGATTGTCAACGGCTGTAAATTACCGCCGGTCGGGAATTTCACCCTGCCCTGAAGACCCTTTAATCATAACAAAAAAAGCCTGCTAGAGCAAGCATTTTATCCGATGTCGTCCATTCTTTTAAGAAATCCTATTTTAATTTGTCATGTGCATAGTGATGTACTAGCTCCAAACCTGCAAAATTCTGTTGCCGCAAGGCTTCATACACCAGCATACAGACTGTATTTGACAAATTCAGACTTCTGACATGTTCATCATTCATCGGAATCCGCAGGGCTTTTTCAGAATGAGCACGCATAAAATCTTCTGGCAATCCCTTATCCTCACGCCCAAACATGAAATAGTGATTTCCAGCAGTTGCAAAATTTTCTTCTGCATAAACTTTCTCCGCAAACTTAGAAATCAAATACAATTGTCCGTCCATTTTACTCATGAACTCTTCTAAATTGTCATAATAAGTAATGTCCAGCTTATCCCAATAATCCAAGCCAGCTCGTTTCATCTTACGGTCATCAATCGGAAATCCCATTGGTAAAATGATATGAAGAGGCGAATTGGTCGCCGCACAAGTCCGTGCGATATTTCCTGTATTTTGAGGAATTTGTGGTTCAAAAAGAACAATGTGATTTTGAAATGTTGTCATATGTTATAGCCTTCTCATCTATCTTAGTGAACTGTGATTGCTACCAAGCAAAAAAATAGCCACACTGCCCGGAGTCAAGCTCAGCAGACAGCGTGGTTTAAGGCTCATTAACTTACATCACAACAGGTTTGAGGTAAATCAATGAGGGTACTTTCTTAGTATATCACTTTCTTAGCACATGTCAACAAAAAAAGCTTTATTTTTTCATATTTTCTAGATTTATATGACGAATTTTCAAGTTTTATCTTTTTATTTTCAATTACTAGACTCTTCTGAATAAAATATCTCTTTTTCTTTCTTCAAAACGATGAAATTTTTGCAAAAAAAGGGTATGATAGAGGGGGATACTTGGGAGGTATAACATGAAAATTATTGTCGTTGGTGGCGGTAAAGTAGGCTCTGCACTTTGTCGTTCACTTGTGGCTGAAAAACACGATGTGATTCTCATTGAGCAAAACGAAGCCGTACTGAATCGCATCACCAAGCGTTATGATATTATGGGCATTGTTGGTAACGGTGCCAATTTTAAAATTTTAGAGCAAGCTGATGTAGAGCATTGCGATATTTTCATTGCCATGACAGAGCATGACGAAGTCAATATGGTATCAGCTGTGTTGGCAAAAAGAATGGGAGCAAAAGAAACGATTGTCCGAGTGCGCAATCCAGAGTATTCTAATTCTTATTTTAAAGAAAAAAATATCCTTGGTTTCTCTCTCATAGTCAATCCTGAATTACTAGCAGCACGCTATATTGCAAATATCATTGAATTTCCAAATGCGCTCTCTGTTGAGCGATTTGCCAATGGACGCGTCAGCTTAATGGAATTTAAAGTTAAGCAAAATAGTGACCTCTGTCAGATGACCATGTCTCAATTTCGCAAAAAATTTGGCAATGTCTTGATTTGTGCCATTAACCGCAATGGACAATTGCTCATTCCAGACGGTGAAATTACCATTTTGCAGAATGATATTATCTATGTCACCGGAAATCGGGTAGAAGTCATTCTTTTCCATAATTTCGTGCGACCCAAAGTCATTAAAAGTTTGATGCTCATTGGTGCAGGAAAAATCGCCTACTATCTACTTAATATTTTAAAAAATAGCAAAATCAAACTAAAAGTGATTGAAATCAATCCAAAACATGCTGAATGGTTTAGTCAAGAATTTCCACATTTACATATCGTTCAAGGTGACGGTACTGCAAAAGATATTCTTCTGGAAGAAAGTGCGCAGCACTATGACGCTGTTGCCACTTTGACTGGTGTCGATGAGGAAAATATCATTTCATCTATGTTCCTTGAAAGCGTGGGTGTGCAAAAAAATATCACGAAAGTCAATCGGACTAGCTTGCTTGAAATCATTGATAGTCAGGAATTTTCAAGCATTGTAACACCAAAGAGAATTGCTGTTGACACGATTATGCACTTTGTCCGCGGACGTATGAATGCTCAATATTCTGATTTACAGGCCATGCACCACCTTGCCAATGGACAACTTGAAACTCTGCAATTTCAAATAAAGGAAGAAAATAAAATGACTGGAAGACCACTTTCCAGCCTCAAACTGAAAAAAGGTGTCTTGATTGCTGCCATTATCCGAAATGGAAAACCTATTTTCCCAATGGGGGAAGACCACATTCAAATCGGTGACCAAATCATCGTCACAACTCTGATCCAAAATATCACACAAATATATGATTTGTTAGAGAGGTAAGCCATGAATAGAAGTATGATTCGTTTCCTCCTCTCAAAATTGTTAATCATTGAAGCAGGGTTACTGCTAATTCCACTCATTGTAGCGTTTATCTATCATGAACCCAATCAAAACCTGCTCTCAATTTGCACCACAATTGGTATTCTCTTAGCAGTCGGATTTTTAGGTATCTCTTTTAAACCTAAAAATCATCACATTTATGCCAAAGAAGGGGTCCTGATTGTCGCCTTATGCTGGATACTTTGGTCCTTTTTTGGAGCTCTTCCTTTTGTTTTTTCGGGACAAATTCCTCATCTCATTGATGCTTTCTTCGAGATCAGTTCAGGCTTTACAACAACTGGAACTTCAATCTTACCAGACGTTTCTGTTTTGTCGCATTCCCTCCTCTTTTGGCGCAGTTTTACCCACTTAATCGGAGGTATGGGAGTACTTGTCTTTGCTCTTGCTATTATGGAAAATAATAAAAATAGCCATTTGGAAGTGATGCGAGCAGAAGTTCCTGGTCCTGTTTTTGGGAAAGTTGTCTCTAAATTAAAGGACACTGCACAAATTCTCTATTTGCTGTATTTAGCACTTTTTGCTATTTTTGTAGTGATTTATTATCTGGCAGGAATGCCTTTATTTGATAGTTTTATCATTGCCATGGGAACAGCGGGAACAGGAGGTTTCGCAGTTTACAATGATGGTATTGCTCACTATAACAGCTCTCTCATTACGTATCTAGTCAGTTTTGGAGTACTTATCTTTGGAGTGAATTTCAATCTCTATTACTTTTTACTATTGAGGAAATTTAAAGCATTCTTTGGCGATGAAGAATTGCGAACTTATCTCATTATTGTAACATCTGCAACTATATTCATCTGTCTCAATGTTTTCCATATTTATCAAAATCTTTCCCAGACCTTAGAAGTTTCTCTTTTTCAAGTATCTAACATTATCACCACTACCGGTTTTGGGCTTGGTGACATTACATCTTGGCCACTCTTTTCTCAATTCATCCTTCTCATTCTCATGTGCATAGGAGGGTCCGCTGGTTCAACCGCCGGCGGTTTAAAGGTGGTTCGTTGCTTAATGCTGGTTCGCATTGCTAAAAATCAAGTATTGTCCACCCTCTCACCAAAGCGGGTATTGACTCTGCACGTCAATCATAGTGTCATTGACAAAGACACCCAGCATAAAATCTTAAAATATCTTGTTCTGTATACGATGATTATCATCTTTCTCATTTTTATCGTCAGTTTAGACAATAATAACTTGATGACAGTCGTCAGTGCTGTTCTTAGCTGTTTCAACAACATTGGACCAATGTTAGGAACAACTGATAGCTTTGCAATCTTTGGTCCTATTTCCAAACTCTTACTCTCTCTTGCCATGATTGCAGGGCGTTTAGAAATTTACCCAATGATCCTGCTCTTTATGCCACAGACATGGTCAAAACGATAGCATATCACCTGAAACTCACTGGTCATAGAACTAACATCTCAGACTGTAGACAAATCACCATTTTGGTAGGTTTGTCTTTTATTTTTTAGTGGAAATGCTTCTTTGCTAATTTTTTATTTTCTTTTATCAGCTAAGTCATAAATAAAATCCGTAAGAAACCTGAATTTCCTACGGATTTCGTTTGTATATTCTTTTATAAATACAAGATTTTGTAAGTTAACAGTCTCACAATGTTAAAATTCAAGAGCAAATATTTTGACAGGGTTAAATTCTGGGTGATAAAATAGTTCAAAATAAAAACGTTTTCAAATAAGAAATAATTTTATTCTGTAGCTTCACCAGCTCTGTTTATTAAACTACAAATGATTAAGGAGTACAGAACAATGCCTTTAGAAGTAATTACTAAAGAAGTATTTAAACAACATTATCAAAAGGCGAGAAGAAAATCCTTTATCCAATCCTTAGAAATGTCTATTCTATTGAAAAAAGAGGGTATAATGTTGAGTTCATTGGCTTCTTTACTAACAATCAATTACAAGTATCAGCAT